>QHPM01000046.1 GCA_003219095.1 Verrucomicrobiota bacterium | reverse complement strand
CAAACGCGACGTGGCGTACGAGCTTGCCACAAAAGCGCGGCGGACGATTTCGGGCGACCCGTTGATTTCGATAGTGCTGGGGCGTGTTTCCTATGAGCGAAAGGACTTCAGTCGCGCGATCCAGCTGTTTCAGGAAAGTGCTCGCGAAAAGCCTCTCGACGCCAGATCCCTGTACTGTCTCGGTATGGCACATGCGCAAGCCAGGCATAAAGCGGAAGCGAAAGAAATCCTCAATCGGGCGTTACAGGCCGGGCTCAGCGACGCGGAAGCCGGTGAGGCAAAGCGGGTACTCGCGGATATTGGCGGCGGGTAAAGGGGAAAGAACCCGCAAGTTCGCTTGCCAGTGCGCCATCTCTCGGATACTTAGTGCCCTATGAACGGCTCGACTTGCTCGGAAGTGACACAACCACGACGGGTATTTTTCCTCAAGCTGAGAGGCCTGATTAGCCTAGCGGGTTTCGTTAGCATCCTGACATTGCTCATTTTCGCTGAGGTCGGTTGTCAGACAGAGACGGGCGGGTCCTTGTCCGCCCAGGCCGAGGTTCCGAAGCACGTCATCCTGGCATCGGGCGACGTGGTAAAGCTCGCGTTCTCTTCCGCGCCGGAGCTCAATCAGTCACAAAAGATCCGGACAGACGGTAAACTGAGTCTGCCATTGGTTGGCGAAGTGGATGCAGGTGGCAAAACGGTAGGGCAACTGCAAGCGGATTTAATTCAGCTCTACAAATCGCAACTCAAGACTCCGGAAGTTACCGTAAGTCTGGAATCGAGCGTAACCAGCGTGACAGTTTCCGGGGCGGTGCATAAGCCTGGTAAATTGGCTTTCGAAAGGCCCACGACAGTACTCCAGGCGATTATGGAAGCGGGCGGGCCGAGTGAGTTCGGAACGTTGAAACGTATTCGTCTTATGCGCGTTGTGAATGGTGTGTACAAGAGTCAGGTCATGGATCTGCACGATCTAAGCAAAGAGGTGAAACCTTTTTACGTGCGCGACAACGATATGATCTACGTTCCGCAGACGGCGTTCTAAGCACCTTCGAAAAGCATTAACTCGCGTCAGCAGGAAACTGCGGTGCGGCGTTTCCAGCCTATTTGTCCGACAAATGATCGTTAAAGAATGCGGATGGCGGCGACCGTTTATCCTTACGCCAAGTTTGGCACGCCAACAGGTGATTTTAAGCTAAAATTACTTAGTCGGATTTGTTGGAAATGACTTCATTGCGCGATCTGACAAACCATCCGCTGTGACATCGGAACCGACCTTAGCCTTTATCGCTGCGACGTTAAGCGCAGCTTTGGCCGTTGCCGCGGTATTGCGTAACCGCCGCAGCGGGGCTGCCTGGTGGTTCGCACTGGGCATGCTCGGTCTAGTCTTGGATAGCGTCTTAACCGGGATTTGTCTCTCAATAATTGATTTAGAAAGACTCGCGTATTGGCAAGAATGGGCGCTAATCCTCAAAGCATTTTTGGTCGCCATCTGGCTTGGCTTTGCAGTCACTTATTCGCGTGGTGACGCCAAGGAATTCTTTCGGCACTGGCGAGTTCTGATTGTGATTGCTTGTCTATTGCCGATCGCCGCTTGGCTTGAATTTCGAGGCCGGCTCGTCGAAGTTTCGTGGCGCCCGAGTTTTCCTGCTTTTTGGGTTAGTCTTTTAACTGCCGGCAAAGCTGTCAATGTCCTCACCCTCATTGGCGCGGTTTTAGTGCTGATGAACTTGGAACGCACTTTTCGATCCGCTGTTGGAACAATGCAATGGCGGATCAAATTCCTGATCCTTGGGCTGACGGTGATTTTTGGTGCGAGGATCTACGCGCGCAGTCAGGCGCTGGTCTTTTCCGGTTATGCCAGCTCACTCGGGGAAGTTGAGGTGATTGGTTTGCTGGTCGGTTGCCTTCTTCTAGGCGTAGGTTACCTCCGCAGCGGATTTCGCGAAATAGACGTTTATCCGTCTCAGGCTGTGCTGCAAACCTCAATCACGGTAATGCTGGTCGGCGGTTACCTGTTTGTCATTGGCGTTCTTGCACAAATTGTGGAGCAATATGGCGGCGCAGCATCCTTCCAACTCGAGGCATTCCTCGTTCTGGTTGCCATCGCCTTCCTTGCACTATTGCTGCTCTCAGAAAAAATCCGCCAACAGATAAGGCGTTTCGTCAGTCGCCATTTCAGCCGTCCGCAATACGATTTTCGGCGTATCTGGACTCGATTTACCCAATCAACATCGAGCGCGATCGATGATGCATCATTGTGTGCTGCATCTGCTGAGCTGGTTTCCGAAACTTTTGATGTTCTTTCGGTCGGCTTTTGGCTTTTTGACGAGGAAAAGAGCAAGCTCAGACTGGAAGCCTCAACTTCAGGCGTGCGCAGTGCGAGTGGTGATGACGCGATCGAATTTTCAGCCATCGACCCTGGCGTAACGAAGATGCAGAGGGCTTTCGATTTGGAAAAAATCAAGGACAACTGGGGGAAGACATTGCGGCAGATTATTGGAACGCAATTTAGCGAAGGGGGAAATCGCGTGGGAGTCCCTCTGTGGGCCGGAGATCGTTACCTTGGCTTGATTATTCTCGCTGACCGCGTCAATGGCATTCCCTACACGGTGGAAGAACTCGAGCTCTTGGAATGCATTGGCGATCAGGTGGCTTCCAGTCTGCTTAATCTGCGCCTGGCCAAACAAATCATGCTCGGCAAAGAACTGGAAGCGTTTCAAACCATTTCGGCTTTTTTTGTGCACGATCTAAAAAACGCTGCCTCGACTCTCAAGCTGACCCTGCAGAACTTACCGGTCCATTTCGATGATCCTGCTTTTCGGCAGGACACGCTGCGTTCGATGGGGGCGACGACCAGCCGCATCAACCAGATCATTGAGCGATTGGGAGCGCTGGGAAGCAAGCTGGAGCTTCGGCCTTCGCCAGTTGACTTAAATCGCGTCGTGGAGCAGGCAATTGAAAGTGTAAATAGAACGCCGGGGATCGAGTTGGCTCAAGAATTGCAACCATTGCCAAGGTTCATGGCCGATGGCGACCAACTCCGCAGCGTTGTGACCAACCTCCTTTTGAATGCGCGAGATGCGGTGGGCGAGAGTGGACGAATTGAAGTTAGGACTAGCTCTAAGGATGGCTGGGCTGCGCTTTCCGTTTCCGATGATGGTTGTGGAATGACCCCATCCTTCCTGCGTGATTCCTTATTCCGGCCGTTTAAGACAACGAAAAAGAAAGGTTTGGGAATCGGGATGTTTCAAACTAAAATGATCATCGAAGCGCACCACGGTAGCATTCGGGTAAAGAGCGACGTGGGGAAGGGGACGACCTTTCAGGTGCTCCTGCCGCTTACCCCCGACGAATAATGAATCCAGTCCTACTCCTTGTTGATGACGATGACGCGATTCGCACCCAGATGAAATGGGCGCTGAGCGCGCACTACGAAATCGTTTCCGCGGAAGATCGCGGCGGCGCCATTGAAATGTTCAAAAAGAAAAAGCCGGCGGTCACTCTTTTAGACCTCGGCCTGCCGCCGCGACCAAATGAGCCCGTTGAAGGTCTCGCTGCGCTCGCGGAATTAAAAGCTCTCGACGACATGGCGAAGGTCATTGTTATCTCCGGCCAAGGAGAAAAGAAAAACGCGATGGAAGCCGTGGCCGCCGGTGCCTACGACTTCTTGTGCAAACCGATAGATTCGGACGAACTCAAGCTGTTATTGAAGCGGTGCATGTACTTGGCTGACCTGGAACGGGAATACCGAAAGGCAAAGGAAGGCCAGCACGCGCCCGCTTTCGAAGACATGCTGGGAACGAGCCCGCAAATGCTGGGTGTCTTTTCCTTTATTCGCAAGGTCGCGACTACGACCGCGCCCGTGTTACTGCTGGGCGAAAGCGGAACGGGCAAGGAAATGGCCGCAGTCGCCATTCACAACCGCGGACCACGTAAGGATGGTCCGTTTGTTCCGATCAATTGCAATGCCATCCCGGAGAATCTGCTCGAGAGCGAGCTATTCGGTCACGAGAAAGGTTCCTTTACTGGCGCAACGATGCAGCGAATAGGCCTGGTCGAGACTGCCAAGGGTGGCACCTTGTTCCTCGACGAAATTGGAGAGTTGCCGCCTAGTGTTCAGGTTAAACTGCTGCGTTTTTTGCAGGAACAGCGGTTTCAGCGAGTCGGCGGCCGCCAGGAATTGATGAGCGACGCGCGGCTCGTCGCCGCGACCAACGTTGATCTCAAGGCAGGGATCAACCAAGGAACATTTCGCGAAGATCTTTACTTTCGACTGGCGGTGCTGGTGATCAGTCTGCCACCGCTACGCGAGCGAGGCGACGATGCCACGCTGCTGGCCCAGGAGTTTTTGCAAAAGTACGCGGCCCAAAATGGCAAGGGTAACATTGCGTTTGTGCCGGAGG
>QHPM01000045.1 GCA_003219095.1 Verrucomicrobiota bacterium | reverse complement strand
GTAAGCGGTTCGTTAGGCGCGGCTGGCACGAGTAGTTTGCCGTTCGGCGACAATCCATCCACCAACGCGGAAATCGCCTGTGCATTCGGCGCCGTCGCCAGAATCACGCGCGCCCCGCCAAACTTTTGCAATTCCGCCACCGAATCGCGGACCTCCGAATCAATATAATGATGCGCACCAAGTTTTTTCGCCAGCGCTTCCTTATCCTTACCTCGGCCGAGCGCGACGGTTTCGAATCCCATCTGCCGCGCATACTGAACTCCAAGATGTCCCAGACCGCCGATACCGTGCACCGCCACGACTTCGCCGCCGCGGGCACCCGAATTGCGGAGCGCGTTGTAGACAGTGACGCCGGCGCACATGAACGGCCCGGCTTCCTCCGCCGGCAACTCATCGGGGATCCCCGCCAGCGTTGCCGCCGGTGCGACCATGTACTCGGCATACCCGCCGTCGAAGTCGAAGCCTGTCACTTTGCGATTGACGCACATTGCGAAATCGCCGCGCTTGCATTGTGCGCAGACAAAACAATGCCCGCCATGCCAACCTACACCGACGCGCTGATCTTTCTTCCATTCAATGACGTTGTCACCAACCGCGTCCACGTGTCCCCCGATTTCATGACCCGGGACACGAGGATATTTGAGGCCGGGCCACAAACCTTCTTTGACGAACACATCGCTATGGCAAATGCCGCACGCCTCCACTTTCACGCGAACCTGCCCGGTGCCCGGCTCCGGTATTTCGCGTTCCACCAATTCCCAATCGCCACCGGGTTTGCTGATCTGCGCCGCTTGCATCTTCATATTCATAAAATACTCCTTTGATTTGCGAAATTGTAACCTGCCCGGTTGCTAACCAACCATTCTGCGCCGGGTAGGATTTTCCAATACTGCTTGCGAGGTGATTCATTCTCCCTCGTTCGAGGTAGGAAGCGCCACCTTGAAAACGTCGAACGCCGAACATCGAGCACTGAGCGTCCGACTATGGAATCGACTTCCTGCATTGGATGTTCGATGTTGGATTCTTTTAACTGACCGCTTCCTGCTCCCCCCCAAGCCGATGCTTATGAGATCAGTTTCACATGAAAACTACATTCACGGTGCTTCATAAGAGCATGCAGCAGTTGGTCGTTCGAGGAGATCGTCAGTGCCCTCGAGTTCGCATGAAACTCTGGCCTGGGACGAAAAGAATCTTCCTTCGATCACGCACGCCATCCGCACCGCCGTCGCTGCGAGTGCGTCAGTCCTGATCGCGCGGCTGGTGCAAATGCCCGAGGCTTACTGGGCCGCGATCGCCACTTTGGTTGTCATGCAATCTACTCTCGGCGCGACGCTAACGCTGTCGATAGAACGGGTCGTCGCCACCGCCGTGGGGGCGTCGGCAGGAGCGCTCGAGGCAAATTTCTTTGGCGCGAATCTCGTCGCGTTCGCGGTTGCAATCGTTCTCATCGGATTGCTCTCGATCGCGTTTCGTTTGGAGAAGACTGCCTATCGCTACGCCAGCATAAACCCTTGCAATCATCGTTCTGATTCCGCGTTCGGCTCCAGCGTGGATCATCGCGCTGCACCGAATGACAAACCGTGCTTTGTTAGGCCAAAGACCTTCGCTCGGTGTCTTTGCTTCGGTGCGACTGGTTACAATTGGTTTAGCTGATCAGTTGTTAGAAATGTGCGATGCAGCTTCTTCGATCAGAGCCGCAACCTCCTTGGGCCTGGAGACGTAGACCGCGTGGCTGGCGCCTGCGACTTCAACTGTGTGGCTGTTGGCTCGCGTAGCATACCAGCGTTCGAGTTCCGGGTTGATGGTCCTGTCTGCTGCCGCGACAAGCATCCAGCTCGGTTTGTTTCTCCACGCAGCTGCGGTGATGACCGCTTTGAAGTTCTCAGCGGCGTTGAGCACTTGCGATCGCGCCATGAAAGCGGCCTGCTCAGCAGACAGGTCGGCTGCGAAGTACTCAGGGAATTGCGTGGGGTCGAGGTAGGTGAAACCGTCTGCCGTCTTCTTTATCGCAGTAGACTTACTAAGGTCACTCGGAAAGCGCTTTCCGTCGTCGGCCTCATTCTCTCCAGCGTCCGGCATGTGGGCCGCGATGTAGACCAAACCGGCAACCGATGGATCTGTCCCAGCTTCAGTAATTACCGCTCCCCCATAGCTATGCGCGACAAGAATGCATGGGCCGTCTTGTTGAGCAAGGACGCGCTTCGTGGCAGCCACATCTTCTTTAAAGGAGGTCTCTGGCTCTTGGACGATGCTGACGTTATGGCCATCCTTAACGAGAATGTCGTAAACGCTTTTCCAGCCGGAACCATCTGCCCACGCACCGTGAACCAGAACAATGTTCCGAATCGGATGCTCTTCGCTCTGTGCTGAAAGCGTGCAGCAGGTCAACAGCAACAATGCGATGCAGAGGGACTGAGACAGTCCTCGTAATATTTGCCTAGCCTTTAGTGAATTATTCATTTTGTTGCTCCTTTTTTTGCGAATTGATTTGTATATGGGTACTACCTCACAAGGTCAGGTAGACGATTTGGACGAACTGATCGCTGTTGATAATGCCTTTGCCCCAGGCGGGTCGAGATCGGCGAACGGCTTTTCCGCGATGGCCTTGTACGCTCATTGACCCTTCCATGTTTATCGGAAAAGAATTTTCGCCATCATGCCCTTGTCTTCGTGCTTTAGCAGATGGCAGTGGAAGAGCGACATGCCGCGAATGATCGGATCGGTAAAGTCCATCACGAGATCGACGGTTCCGCCGTAGGGAACATTCACGGTATCGAGCCATGCTGGATCTTTCACCGGATTTCCGTTCATGGCATAAGCGAGGAAGTGAACTTGATGGATGTGAAACGGATGCACCTCTTTGGTTGAGTTCACAACGCGCCAGCGGTGCAGCGAACCAACGTCCACAGTCAGCATCGGGCCGGAATTCATTTCGAATTTCTTGCCATTTATATAGAAGCCCTGTTTGTCTTCAGTGAAGGTAACAACGAATTGGGGGTCGCTGGCTTCGACGCGATTGAGAGTAGTTGGCGAGAACTTTTCGTAGACTGGTGCCCCGCCAAGCG
>QHPM01000044.1 GCA_003219095.1 Verrucomicrobiota bacterium | reverse complement strand
TTCCTTCATGGATGTGGCGTAACACTGTGGTCGTTGATTTCGTCGAATGGCTGCGACAATGGAATGCGCACAATAAGGACAATCTTGCCGGCTTTTACGGACTCGATCTCTACAGCATGCATACTTCCATCGACGCGGTGCTCAACTATCTCGACAAGATCGACCCAGCCGCGGCGCGCCGGGCGCGTCAGCGCTACGCTTGTTTCGATCATTTTGGCGAAGATCCGCAGCATTATGGCCTTGCCACTGTCGCCGGTGGAGCGGAGCCATGCGAAAACGATGTCGTGGCACAACTAACGGAAATGCGACGAAAATATGCCGAGTTCATCCAGCGCGACGGACACATTGGCGAGGAAGAATTCTTTTCCGCGGAGCAGAACGCGCGGGTGGTCATGAACGCGGAACGCTATTATCGCGCCATGTTTCACGGGCGCGCCAGCTCATGGAATCTGCGCGACCAACATATGTTCGAAACGTTGAATGAGCTGTTTAGCCACCTTGATCGCGGCCAGACCAAAATCGTTGTCTGGGCGCACAATTCTCATCTGGGCGATGCCCGGGCCACCGAGATGCACGCGCGTGGCGAGCTTAACATCGGCCAGCTGGTACGAGAACGCTTTGGCGGTCGCTCTTTCGCTATTGGTTTCACCACCTATACCGGGACGGTGACAGCTGCATCGGACTGGGGCGCGCCTGCCGAACGCAAACGTGTTCGCCCTGCATTGGCCGGCAGCTACGAGGAATTGTTTCATGCTACTGCTCAGCCGAGTTTCTGGATCGACCTGCGCGAGCGTAATAGCGCTAACGACTTTTTGCAAAGGGAGCGGCTGCAACGCGCTATCGGTGTGATTTACCGACCAGAGACCGAGCGTCTCAGTCATTACTTCGAAGTACGCCTCCCGGCTCAATTCGATGCCATCATTCACATCGACGAAACTCGCGGGCTGGAGCCGCTGGAACGCACCTCACAATGGGACCGCGGCGAGCTGCCGGAAACATATCCGACCACATTGTGATCTACTTGATTTGCTTCGCGCTGGCGGGGTTTTGACGAGCGATCATGAAATGACAAAGCGGCAATGATCGATCACGATTACTGTAAGCGGCTCCGCCTCTGGCCCCGCGGGGTCATCCTGAGCAAAGCGAAGGATCTCGCAAAGCGCGTTTGAGCATTGCGAGGTCCCTCACTGTCTGCGCGGTTCGGATGACACCGCGCGATCACGAAGATAATGCCATCGGGCTCGGGCCCAGCGGTTCGCGACGTTTAATCTATCATCTTTCTCCAACTTTAGCTTGTTAGCCGATATCTCCCGTTCGTTTATCAGAGTAACCCGCGCGGCTTTTTCGGCGAAAGAAAGTTTCGAATGCGGAGCCGCGCTAGGCAACCCGTGGTTGAGAAAGAAGTTAAACTTGCAATCGGTCTCAGAAACTGGCAATCCGCAGAGTCACTATGAGAACGCGCGCTTTTTTCGCAGCTATTCTTGGTGGAATCGCAATGTTTATCTGGAGCTTCATCGCTCATGATTTGCTGCCGCTCGGCGAAACAGGCATTCGCGAGTTCAAAAATGAAGCCTCGATGCTTGATGTTTTAAAAACAAATCTTGGTGACGCTAGCGGCCTTTATCACTTTCCTGGACACAAGGCAGGCCCGAACGCCACGCGGCAGGAGAAGAGCGACGCGATGAAACGCGCGATGGAGAAAGCCGCCAGCGGTCCATCAGGAATGTTAATTTATCATCCAACCCGAGAGTTTACATTCGGCAAGTTGTTGGGCATCGAGTTTGCGACCGAACTCCTCGAAGCCATCCTTGTTGTGTTTCTTCTTACTCAGACCAGGATCGAAAGTTTTGGCGGTCGAGTCGGGTTCGTTCTCACGGCCGGAATTCTTGCTGCAATCACCACGAACATCCCCTACTGGAACTGGTATGGCTTCCCTTCCAGTTACACCGTTGCCTACATGTCTATTGAGATTATCGGCTTTCTCTGCGTCGGTCTGATCGCTGCTTTAGTCCTGAGAAATAGATCGCCGGCATCTGCGACCAGTTGAGTGGGTCGTTTCAGATTAGCTTGACGAAAGTCCGGGAACGCCTCTAGCCTGCGTTTCATGACTACGAAACGTGCTCTGCTTGTATCGATAATTATTTTTGCGGGCGTTTCCCTGGTTGGGGCACAAAACCCGACTCCATCGCCCAACGCCAGCCCCGAAACATCTGCTTCACCGGCGAAGAAACGCGGTCACAAAAAGGCTGAGACGTCGCCGGCACCGGCTGCCGCTCCAGAAGCATCGGCGTCGCCAGCCAGGACACGCGGACGCAAGAAGGCGGAGACATCGCCAGCGCCAGCTGCAAGTCCTGAAGCATCAGCCTCCGCCGCGAAGACGCGCGGACGCAAAAAAGCGGAGGTCTCCCCGACAGCGAACGCAAGCCCGATGGCGTCAGCTTCGCCAGCGGAGCGTCACGCGGGCAAGAAAGGGGCGGCTTCAGCTACGCCGGCGGCATCAGCCTCTCCAGCCAAGCCGTTTTCGAAGATCGGCTCACTATTTAAGAAACCGTCGCCCACTCCTGGGGCGACAACTACCGGCGGGACCGCCGAGGTCAATGCCACTCCGGCCCCAGGCGGTGGTCACGGAATGGTATGGGTCAATACCGAAAGCCACATCTATCATAAGGAAGGCTCACATTTTTACGGCAAGACTAAGCAGGGTAAATACATGAGCGAAGCGGATGCGATTAAAGAAGGCGACCGCGCCTCCAAGACAAACGACTAACTAGTCGTAGCTTTCATTCCGGGTCGCGCTCTTATGAGAGAGAGGGCGCGACCCGATTTTTTCATCCTTCCATCTCCATCGTTTCCGAACTCTGTAGATGTTAGCGTGGCGCAAGGAGGTGCGGGGTCGCAAGCGCGGGGGTGCTGCCTGGGATCGTTCGACGTGGCGAGCGAATCCCCGGGGAGCGCACGCGCCCTCGCGTGCTCATTGCGCGGCGCCTCACCACAATGCTGTGGGAAGGGGAAAGTTCGCGATGGCGAGGCCGCCATCGCCAGCACGCGAAGGCGCGTGCCCTCCCCGAAGGAGATGGCGGCGTCCTCAGTCATGCTCAGCTGCGAGGCGTATTATTTAGCCCCGTAATAACGCTAAAAGATACACCCGGCGAGAGATCCGCCGACCTCACAGCCAAGATGGCTGTCCCACAAATGGCTCGGGAAACATACATCTGCACGGTTTTGATCGAGAGATTCAATTTCTCCGCGATTGCCGTAGTGCTTGTTCCTTGTCCAAGCATTTGGAACACCTCCAGCTCGCGATCGCTCAGTCGTTCAATCGCCGGCCGCGTTGCTTTTGCATGGCTCAGGCGCAACGCGATCTGCGCCATTAGCCGCTCACTTAGGAATACTTCCCCCTGAAGCACACTGCGAATGGCTGAGACTACACGCGCTGAACTTTCGCCTTTCATTAAGTAACCGCGCGCTCCGGAACGGACTGCTCGTTCGCCATAAACCAGCTCGTCGTGCATTGAAAGAACGATAACCGGAAGTTCCGCGTACTGATCCCTGATCTCCTTTACCAGCTCAAGACCGGAGCTATGCTCCAAGGAGAGGTCGACCAAAACAACATCGGGAGAGGTTTGTGGAATTGTCTTAAGGGCAGTCGCTGCATCTGCCGCTTCCCCGCAAACCATGAGGTCTTCTTCTTGCTCGATCAAATTCTTAAGTCCGTCGCGCACGACCGGATGATCGTCCACAATGAAGACGCGGAACCGATTCTTCTTTTCCACTTGAGTAGTTATGAGGCAGAAGTCGAATACTTGCAATAGATGATATTCGATCGGGTGCTCCTTTCGTCAGACATCGTCTGACATAGGATCGGCCGCTCCGTCGGGCGATGCTACAAATTTGCGGTATCGCGGCCGCCGCTATTCGTTCGACATCGAGCAGGACTGCTCGATCCATCCAGCCTTAGCTTTCCGAAAGGGGGATCTCGCACCGCACGACGGTCCCATGCGCTACCCTTTCTACTCGCAACGTTCCACCCGCAAGTTCCGCCCGTTGAGCCATCACTTTTAACCCGATACCATCTTTTATCGTGCTTTGAGATAAACCGCCACCATCATCTTCGACCTTTAACCGGAGATAATCGTCAGTCGTCTGCAGCTGAATCTGGATATGCGTAGGCTGGCCGTGCTTTAGTGCATTGGTGACAGCCTCGCGCGCCACCCAGTAAACTTGTGTCGCCAATTCCTTGGACCGAGGTGGGTTGCCGCTGTGCTCGAACTCGCATTTTGTGCGATTATCAACGACTGACCGGGAGAGCGATTCCAGCGCTGAAAAAAGGCCATCGCCATCCAGTTCTGAAGAATACAAGCCGCGGGCAATCTCCCGAGTGAGCTCGATCCCCTGATCGATTAGCCTCACTACCTTTCTGGCGGTGGGTTGGATATTATTATTCTCCTTCTCCAACTGCTTCGCGACTGTCTCGGCGAGTAACCCTGTCCCGGTAAGATGTTGTCCGAGACTGTCGTGTAATTCACGTCCTACCCGATTGCGCTCCTCTTCTGCTACAACCGCGATCTCCTTCTCTAATTGCTGTCGCCGGGCGAGCTCGCGCTGTAGATCGGCAGTGCGTTCCTTCACCCGTAGATGCATTTCACTGAGCAAAGAATGCCATCTTCGGAGAAGAAAAATAAAAATAAGATACGCAACAAAGGCGGAGGCACAGTTCCAAATGGCGATGCGGGGAAGGCCCGCGGCCAGGTCTGAGAGAACGGTCGCGGTGACGCAGAATATTGCAATTGCGATGCCGAACCAAAGACCGAGAAACCAGGTGCCGAGCGCAATTGGCGCCAGGTAAAAGATGAGGAGCGAGTTCTCGAAACCGGAAACGTAGTCAAGCCACCCGATGAGGGCTACAAGAAGCAAACAAGTTGCTATGATCAAGGTTCGCCGCAACACCGATGATATATATATAGCTTGGCACACTTGAATTCAACGCGAGGAGACGAACTAGACAGGCAAATTCTTAGAGTTCGGACTTTTTGTCTGCTCGCATGGGCGCCGAGGCAAATAGCGTTGGTTGCATGAAGCGCGCTTTGGTTTCCGTGCTGGCGGTGATCTCGGCCCTGGGGATTCTCCGCTCTTCCCGGACCAAAACTTCCCAGTTGTTCCGGCAAATTTATGCTAATTTCTGGCAGGAGTTTGGCGCGATTAGCTCAGTGGTAGAGCGCTTGCTTCACACGCAAGAAGTCGCAGGTTCGAACCCTGCATCGCGCATTTTCTCCTTGCGTCCACGAAACTGCCCTTCGCTAAGCTAGCGCTCAGAGCGGTCGCCACGGCGACAAGTCGCAGGTTCGAACCCGGCATCGCGCATCAGGTCGCATTTCCAGTTCGGGAACTGAGACGAATCCTCATCTGACGCAACAAAACAGGATGTCTCTGCGCACGGATTGAGTGCATCGACAAACCGACCAATTCTCGATAGAATCTTGGTAGTGTAAAACGTGACGACTGATTCCAAATCCCCGCGACGAGATGCGCTCTCGCCGGCCAGAGCCGAACTTCATCTCGTTAGATAATGAGGAAGCTCATTTTCATCAGCATTGCGGCGGCCCTTTACCTTGGAGCTTACGGGCTAGCACATTGGCGACAGTTCGTCATGCGTGAAATGGACCTTAAGAAGGAGCA
>QHPM01000043.1 GCA_003219095.1 Verrucomicrobiota bacterium | reverse complement strand
TATGCCGCCCAACGCGATCTTGAGCCGGCTCGGTACGGATCTGGCCTGCGCAGCTCCATGGAGATGGCATTGGCAAACGCACGCTGCGAAAAGAGCCAAATCGATTACATATCGGCCTACGGACCCGGAGATCCGATATTAGACGCAGCCGAGATTCGATTTATCAAAGAGGTATTTGGCCCCTACGCCTATTCTATTCCGATTAGCTCCATCAAAGGCGTCACTGGGAATCCGTTGGCCGCGGCCGGACCACTCCAAATCGCAGCCTGTGCCCTAACGATCCGTGATCAACTAATCCCTCCCACCGCAAATTATCAGACCGCCGATCCTGATTGCGATCTCGATGTTGTTCCGTTGCGCGCGCGTAAAGCCAAAGTCCATCAGGCGCTTTTGAATGTGCGTGGTCTCGGGGGGAGCGCCAGCTCGCTGGTGATGGATCGCGTGTTTTGCTAATGAACAGCCAAGCAGTCCCGATTCTAGGGGCGTTAGTGATCCAGGCGGCGGTGGGGTTCGCTGTTTTCATCACCAATCGCCATCGCAAGGCGACGCAAAGCTTCCTCATCCTGTCGATCGCCATGATTTGCTGGCTGGCAAGTCTCTACTTTGGTTCGACCAGCCACGATCTAGCATTTGTTGCCGCAAACATGCGAGTAGCATTTGCTGCCGCAGTCCTGATTCTATTGGCGTTAAACTTCCTCCGGCTTTTTACGGTCATGCCGGATGCGACTTGGCGAGATGTCGTTCGTCACTCCCGTGGATGGATCATCCTGGCTCTCGCCCTCATCATTTTCTGTCAGTTAACTCTTCTCTTGAAGGGAGCACGCTTCCCTGATCAACCCGGAGCCGCACCACAGCCGGTCTATGGCTGGGGTGTCTATCTTTATGGTTGCTGTTTCGGGAGTGCCCTGGTTGTTCTTCTTGTCACTTCTCTGCGCGATCTTAGGAATAGCTCCGGTAGGATTCGATCGGAACTCGGCTACCTTTTACTCGGCCCTACTTTCATCCTGGTTCTTACTCTCGGCGCCTACCAGATATTACGGTTCTTCGTCCCACCCTCTCAGTTGTTTTGGTTTGCGCCACTTCGAGCCGTCCTATTTACACTGATCATTGCCTACGGGATTTCCACCCGAAAGATCATGGACGTTAGCCTCTTTCTGCGGCGCGCGATTTCTTACGGGGTCCTCACGGCATACTTACTTGCCCTTTACGGAGCGGTTTGGTGGCTGGTTGTCCAGGTAACAGCCTCTCTTTTTTATTCAACTGATCACACTTTTGCTCACATCGCCGCGGCTTTGGTCTGTACTTTTGCCATGGCGCCGGCGCGCGGCTTCTCGCAATCTTTAGCCGATCGTCTCTTTGTCGGTGGCCGTGGAATCGATTTTCGTGGCACCGTTAGCAAGGCCGCCGCCATCCTGGAATCGGTAACTACCTTGCCCGATTTATTGCGCAGGTTCGCTACTACGATCGGTGAAGCGGTCGGCACTGATAGCGTAACGATTTACCTCGCGCAGCGTAAAGTCTTTCGAAAAAGCTATCCGAGTTCACCTGGAACAGTTGATCAATTCAAGGACGACGAGCCCCTGGTGCAATGGTTGGCCACTCATCACGAACCGCTCATTCTCGAAGAACTGCACCGCGTCCGTGCAACCGCAACCACCTTTGCCATTCGCCGCCAGATGGAAGCGTCCGCGGCCGCGGCCGCGGTCGGGATTCTATCACGGGAGCACCTCGTTGGCATCATGCTTCTCGGGCCGAGGCTCTCCGGCCGCGTTTATGGCAGTACCGAACAGAGCGCGCTCCAGGTGCTGTGTGGTCAACTTGCCGTTGCCATTGAAAACGCCGAGCTATTCACCGAAGTCCAAAACGCCCGCATCTATAATGAAATATTACTCCAGAATTTAACTACCGGCGTGGTAGCGGCCGATGCAGACGGTCATATTACAGTATTCAACCAGGAAGCGGCGCAAATTGCCGGCTTAAATACTAACGGAGGCGAGCGAACGGTTGACGATTTGCCGGCGCCCTTGCGCGATATCATTCAGACTACTCTGACTTCGGGGGAGCGCCAGGAAGACCGGGAAGTTGAATTGCGTGCCGCGGCTGGAAGCACGTTTGTTCGCGCCAGTAGCGCAACCTTTCACGGTCAGGGCGGCGAGCTCCTGGGCGCGCTCATGGTGGTGACCGATATTACGGCGCTGAAACGGCTCGAACTGCAAATTCGTCGCAGCGATCGCCTCGCCAGCCTTGGGACCCTCTCCGCCGGAATGGCGCATGAGATCAAGAACCCGCTGGTTTCGATCAAGACTTTTGCCCAGCTCCTACCCGAGCGCTACCACGAGTCCGATTTCCGCGAAACCTTCTCCGGCCTAATCGTGCACGAAATTGATCGGATTGATTCCCTGGTCAACCAGCTCCTGCGCTTTGCGCGCCCGGCCAAACCATTGCTGCGGCCGATGCACGTGCACGAAATACTGGAGAAAACGCTCCGACTCGTTCAACATCGGTTGTATCAAAAGGAGATCAAACTCACCCGAACATGGGAGGCGAGCCTGGATACCATCCGGGCTGACTCAGATCAAATGGAGCAGGTTTTTCTGAATTTTTTCCTTAATGCCATGGATGCGATGAAACGCGGCGGCGAGCTCACGGTGGTGACCGAAATCCGGACTGGTGATTCTCTCGTGACGCACCTTTTGCCGGAGCACGGGGACCGGCACGAAGCTCTCTGCATTTCCATTCGCGATACCGGTGAAGGGATCAAAAAGGAGGATATCGCCCGGGTATTCGATCCGTTTTTCACGACGAAGGATTTCGGAACCGGTCTCGGTCTTTCCGTGGTGCATGGAATTATTGAGGAACACGGCGGACAGATCGAAGTTGAAAGCGAGGTAGCCAAAGGAACTTCCTTTCACATTTTCTTGCCGCTGGTGCATTTTGATCAGGGGGTGGCAGCTGCATGAGCGCGGCTTCCATTTGCATTCTCTACACCCAGGACGCTGACCTTGGGCGACGAGTCAAAGCTTTTCTTCGCAGCGAAGCACTGGTTCGCCATGTCACTGATCCCAACCGGATGGAAGCCGTGCTGCAACAAAATTCGCCCGCAGTAATTTTAATGGATCTGCGAGCAAAAGAATGCCGCGACTT
>QHPM01000042.1 GCA_003219095.1 Verrucomicrobiota bacterium | reverse complement strand
AGGACTCTGATCGAGTCGTCGCCAGGGGATTTCTTCGACCAGCGTCAGGTTTGAAAGACTATCTTCAACATCCGGGATCTTGCACTTGGCGCCCACTGCGGGTTGCTCCGGGTTTTAAAGTCTCGGCGTTATCGAACACGAAATCGGTTCTGACGTTTTGCAATAGGCCTTATTCTGGACATCGCACCGGCCTCAATTCAATGCCCATTGACAGAATGCCGATGCCACATTTCTCCGAGTAAAGCAGTCGCGCTCGTGACAAAAAGCGTCATTTTCTCGCGTGACGATTTTTTTGGGGTGCGGATTTGCGGCGAAATACCGCGAGGGTGGGGGAGTATTTTCCGTTCCGTTGCAATGGATGCTTGGATTGAAACGACTAAAGCTCGATGCGATCTGGCTCGAAATTTTTCCCGGAACCGGAAATGAGATCGCGGACAGAAAAGCGATCCGCAGTTTTAAAACGCAACTTCGAAGCCACGGACTCGCCCAGAATTATTGTTTGCTTTATCAGCCGCGGGCCGCTGACGCGCACGAATTGGGTGAGATGCGTTGCCTGGGCATGAGCGAAGGCGATCTGCGCGCACGGCTGGCTCGCCCAAACGCGCTCCTGAATCTCAGTTACTCCATTCATCCGCCGCTGCTTTTGCAGTTTGAGCGTCGAATTTTTTGCGATCTCGATCCCAGCGAAATTTTTTATTGGATGACGAAAATGGAAATGGGCCAATCGTATCACCACGAGTTCTGGACAATTGGGCTGAATGCCGGGGCACCTAATTGCCAGTTGCCTCAGTCGCGCATTCCGTGGCGAACATTTTTCCCGCTGGTTGACACGGAATTGATTCAGCCGCAGCCGGCTCCCGCACGCATCAAATTCACCACTATCGGCCAATGGTATTGGGGTGGAGCGGTCGAAGTGGACGGCCAGTTTCCAGATCTCTCAAAAAAGATCGCGTTCGAACAATATCTCGGGCTACCGGCGCGAGTAAAAAAAGCGCGCTTCGAACTGGCAATGAATATTGCCCGGGATGACCCCGAACGGGCGCGTTTGGGCGAGCGTGGCTGGCACGTGGTCGATCCTCATCGGGTGGCAAAAACACCATCGCGTTATCAACGTTACGTGGCATCGGCCAGCGCAGAATTCACGGCGATTAAAGGCGTGGATGTAGCGTGGCAAACAGGCTGGCTGAGCGATCGCGCTGCGACCTTCCTTGCGATGGGGCGCCCGGTTATTACCGAAGATACCGGAGGCTCAAAATACCTGCCGCAGAAAAGCGGATTTCGTTTCGTGGATGACCTCGATTCGGCCAGTGACGCCGTCACCGAGATCATTTCGGATTGGGCATCGCTTTCTCGACAATCCCGCTCGATCGCGGTCGAACTCTTTGATTCGGAAAGGAATCTGCGAAAAATCCTCGACCTCCCACCACCACCGGTCTGATTTTTGGCCAAGCATGAATCGCCGTTTGCAAAACAATTTTCGGGTGTTACTCGTTTGGCCGATATGGCGGATTTGATCAAGGCCGATGAAGCAAAAATGCGGTTGAAAAAAGTGCCTGAGTGGGAGCTGGAGAAAAAGCACATCGAGCGCACGTTCGAGTTCGACGATTTCACGGATGCGATTGATTTTGTGAATGCAGTGGCCGAAGTGGCCGAGGAAGAAGAGCACCATCCGGATATCGACATTCGCTTTAACAAGGTGCGGCTGGTGCTTTCGACTCATAGCAAGGGTGGTCTGACCGATCTCGATTTTGCGCTGGCGGAGCGGATCGACACTCTTTCGGAGTAACCCCTTGCGCGAACGGCGCATCCGACAGGTCGTCGCCGCTATCATCACAGTGTTGCTCGTGCTGGCAGTCTGGAAAGCTATCGATTGGCGGATGACACCGCCGCCACCCCCAAACAGCGTTGCTACCCCGGCGCCGAGACGCTAGCGGCGAACCATGCGCGATGGTGCAATCAATTCCGAAGCTTTCGGGATGGCCCCTACCGCCACGATGACTGTGAAACCGGCCTACGAATAATTCGCGGTTGGTGAGCGGCCTTCGTCGACATCGATAAATGCGAACATTGTGTCTATTTCAGAACGACCGGCCATCCCCGCTTCTTTTTTGCGGCGATTCAATGTCTCGGTGATTTCATCGTTCCAACCGCGCTTCCGCATGAATTCGTTCCAAATATAAATCTCGTTTTCCGATGGCCGGCGGCCGTTATCAAAACACCACCATAAAATTTCCTCATCGCTGCCGCCTTCTTTTACTCGTCTGACCACGTCGTGATAGTGGACATTCAGAAACTTGGTGCAGAATTCATCGAAACCCCGGCCGATATTGGCATGGTAGTCGGGCGGCAGTTCCTTTTTTTCATGCGCCCGAATTTTGTCGAGCATGCGTGCGAAATAGACAAGACCGCCGACTTTTGCCGATGGGCTGCGAATGCCCAGCTGATTCATCGCTATCTATTAAGGATTTTTCCGGCCGCCTTCAAGTCGCAATCGCGTCTAGAGACTCGGCGCCAGCTCGGGCGGCGGACCGTAGAGCGCTTGATCCAGTTCTCGTTGATTGAGTTGAAAAACTAAGATCGAGTTTCCGAGGTTTGCGATTGGTTCGCGTTGACGAAGGTAAGCACATAGTCGGGCAAAGCGAAGGCGTTGTAACGATTCGCCATTAATGACTGAGTCGTTCGCCGGCAGATCGAAACGATGCACCGCCCGCGTAAGAGCGAGGCGGTACGCTGACTCGTATTGGCCGGTCCATCTTCCATGATAAAAGGAATAGACCTGCTGAAGAATAGTTGCGCTGATACAGTAAGTCCCCGGCTCAAGCGGCGATAATTTCTGAACGGAGGAATCGAGCGGGAGTGGCGTCGCCTGGATTCCATACCAGCCTGGTAGGGCCGTGCCAAAATAAGCAAGGTAAAGTCGAGTAGTAGCAGAGGTGTCGAGATGATGATCGAGCCAGCTTCTTAAGTTTGGAAGGTCCTGGCCCCAATCCAGGGAACTATCGACCAAGTGCTTGTATCCATTCTTTGGGCCGCCTGCCACCTGGTTAAAATAGGTGAGGTAGTCCGGGCCCACCAGCGACGATTCGATGATCTGCCAGCACATCATCGCGCCGGCAAAAATGGCCACGGTTTTACCTGATTTTGTTCGAAAGAAATAGGTGCACGCGCCGCAGGCAATGAAAATTGCGGGGTAGATCGGCAACAAATGACGGTGACCAATATTGAGGTGGCTGGTTAGGGAAAAACTCGCGTAGACCAAGATCAACGCCCAAATCGGCGAAAGTCGCCGCAGATCGCGGGCGATGGCGCTGCTGCCACCATTCTTCCAGGTGTCGCGCCAGCGCAGACATGCGGCAATGCCAGCCGTGATCAACAACAGCAGGAGCGGGATCGGAGTTTTGTAAAGAAAGGCGCGCGGGAAAAACGAGGTAAAGCCAGTGTTACTCCATTCGCCATCGAGAAATGCCGGGCGAAACATCGCGCTTTTATTGGTGAAGGCGTGGTGTGATCGCTCAGGCATGCCTCCCAGCGCGCGTTCCAAACTTGGCGTGCTGGTTCGTTTTGCGCGAAGGGAGAAAAGCGAAAAGCATACGATGTCCAAATCGCCGCGACGACGATGGCAACGAGAGCGCCGGTTAATCCGATAATGAGAACCAGTTTTCGCCAGCGTGTTGCAATCTGGCGATCAAAGCGGTTAACCCGAATCGTCATCGGTTCGCGTGAAAAGACCCACACGGTAACCAGGATGACTGCGACAAGTAAAAAAGCCGGTGCTGACATTTTGGCGAGAAAGAGCCCTGACCAACTCAGTGCTGCAATGACAAACCAACGTTTGTTTGCGCGTTGGAGTAACTGGAAGTAACTCCAGGTAGCTGCGGTAAAGAAGAATGCCGCGGTGATATCGGCTGTAATCAGTGGTGAATGCGCGAGAAGATTCGGATCAAAAACTGCAAGTAGTTCGGAGAGTAGTCCGCCGACTGCGCCGAATAATCGATTTGAACAGAAGAAAATGAGCAAGCATAAACCTGCGCCAACAACTGCCATCATGCTGCGCCCAAGGAGCACGAGCTGATCAGGGTTATTGCCGCTGCCGTAAAGAAATCTTTCGCTCAGTCGTCCAACATCGCCCTGTTTCCAAGCCGCATTTTCCGGAAAGGACGGGCGCGATAGAAGAAATGGCAGTGACGCCCAACGAGCCGGCCAGATGCCGTTTTCCGGATCGAGACGATAATCATTCTTCAACCAGTAGCTGTAGCCGGCAGTGAGGTGGGTTGGTTCGTCAAAAGTGGGCGATTTCTCCATCGCGGCCGTGATGGCGAGGGCCGCGTGCAATGCCGCCAAGAGGATCGCGAGGACCCTGACGAAAGCTCCTTTCGCGACGATCGAGTAAGCGACACCGCTACGTTCCTGCCGGTTAATCGCGAAAGACGGGGTCCGAGCAAGGGCTAATTGCACTCCCTCCGAGGAGCAGAAGGCGTGCTGGTTATCGCTTGTCCGCTTCTCTTAATGAGGGATGTTCGCGTTGTGAATCGGGTGGTCGGCCTCGAAACCGAATATGGTGCACTTGTCCACGATGCCGAGCTTTCAACCGAAGCGTGGCCGGCGCGGGTCAAGAATTACATCTTCAGACAAGCACGCGCGGGCGCTCTGGATTTGCATTACCGCGACTACGAAGAACCACCGGGCAACGGTGGCTTCTTGTTAAACGGCGGGCGTCTTTATCTCGACATGGGCCATATCGAGTACGCATCGCCGGAATGCGTGCGTTTGCGCGACGCCGTTGTTTACGATCTCGCGGGTGACGCTTTGCTGCTGAACGCGCTGCGCGAAATGCAGGCCTGCGATCACGTTTCCTTCATCAAAAATAACATCGATCATTACACCGGCGCGACCTTCGGTTGTCACGAGAACTATCTCATGCGTCGGGAAACTCAGTTCACTCCTCCGGTGCTGGGGACACTATTGTGCTTTCTCGCGACCCGCCAGATTTATACCGGAGCGGGACGGATCGGTCAGGCGCACCCGCTTGCTTTTGATTTTGATCTACCCCCGAGCGCTACTCCGGTGCGATTTCAAATTAGCCAGCGCGCCGATCACATCGTGAACGACATCTACCAATGGGTGCAATTTAATCGCGCCATCATTAATGCGCGTGACGAGCCACTGGCGGACTATCGCAAATTCCGGCGGTTGCATCTGTTGATTGGCGATTCCAACATGAGTCCTTTCGCTACCGCATTGAAAGTGGGAACGACTGCCTGCATCTTGACTTTGCTGGAGGAAGACAAGTTTCCGCGTGGTTTGGTTTTACAAGATGCGGTGGTAGCGACGCGGGAAGTTTCGCATCAACCCAACGGCCCATGGCTGGTGGAACTGGAAAATGGCAGAACTGCCGGGGCACTGGAAATCCAATGGCGCTTTCTCGATGCCGCGGGAAAGTACTTGCAGGGTCGCGATCCGGAAATTGATTGGTTACTGGAGAGTTGGAGTTTCGTTCTCGATTCTTTTGCGACCAACTCAGACGCGCTAATCGGCGGGGTCGATTGGATTACGAAGCGATGGTTGCTGGAGAAGTTCGCCGAAGCCGAATCTCTGTCGTGGGATGATCCGTGGTTGCTCAGCCTCGATCTGGAGTATCACAACATCGATCCAGCACGTGGACTTTTCTTTCAGGTAAAAGCGGGCAAGCGAATTACCGATT
>QHPM01000122.1 GCA_003219095.1 Verrucomicrobiota bacterium | reverse complement strand
CGTTGCAGGTCATCGGCGCTTTTGAAGGGACGCGCCTCGATAATGCGTTCTGCGATGGATGGGCCAATTCCGGGAACGTTCTCGAGTTCAGTTAACGATGCAGTGTTGACGTCGAGCTTGGTTTGAGCCGGGAAAGCGGAAGGGGTCGTTTCCTCGGAAGGCAACGGCGCAGCCGCGTGTGTGGTCACGCGTGTCGTCGCTGCTGCCTGCGCTGGCATCTCACCGGCGGGGTGAAAAAATTTGTCGAAGGAATCAATTCCTTTTTCACTTTCCGGTTGTTGCGCTCGAGCTGTTATCCTTTCCTCGTTAGCTCCCCAACCACCGACTTTCTCTCGCTTGGCCTTACGCTCCAGTTTGATTAGATTTTTCCACTCGGCGGCGGCTGATGTTAAACCTTCCGGTTTGGCCGTGGCAGGATGAGCCCGGGCGAGTCCATTTTCCACCAACTGCTCGCCAAGATCGCCGGTGCGCGTTTGCACAAATGCGTAAAATCGCTGCATCCGGCTTCGACCCCCCGCGTCTTCCCAACATGTCCGCACGAAAAATGAATCGGTGAGTTTTTCGCGGGTAAACTGTTTTGCCAGCTCGCCAACTTGCAGCACCTGATCAACCGTGACTCCGAAGTATGTCGCCTGTTCCTCTACTCGATCGCGGAATTCAGCGCTGGTTTCGGGAGCATCCACAAAATAAAGCCGGAAGATGTACTCGTGTCCTTCAACGCTAACGTGGAAGCTATCCCCATCGTTTGGCCGTTTTATCAGATAATGACCGCCTTGCAGCGTCACCCACGGCGCGGACGCCAGGCAAGGCGCAGTCGCCAAGCCTGATAAAATCAAAATAAGAAGCCAGCGTTTCGTGCGTTTCACGCCAAGGATTCGAATTGACTCATCATTTCAAGCTCGACTCCTCCCGTTGCCACATCTGGCTGCGACCGACGAATGAGATGCCGATGTAACCGTGCACCTCCAGTTTTTGCCCACCATCCAGAGGAGTAAGAGTGACGCGATAAATCTTGCCGTTCTCCGGATCGAGAATTTGCCCGGCACTCCACGAAGCTCCATCCTTTTTCGCTCCCCACAAAATCGTCATGCCTTCGACCGGTTGATCTTTCCGTTCGCCTTCGCACGATCGGCAAAGCGGATGTGGCCCCTCCGGGGATTCGAGCACCTGCAAAACTTTTCCGCTGAGCTCGCCATCTTGCTCGGTGATTCGCACAATTGACTTCGGTCGCCCGCTTTTATCATCAAATGTTTTCCACGTTCCGATGGGTGAATCGTCGCCGGCGAATGTGCTCGCCAGACCGAGCCAACAATTCGTTAAAAGTGCCGCGCAGATCATCCATTTCATCAAGAGACCTTACCTCAAGTCCGCGGCGCACGGGGTCAAATGTTGGTGGTTAGGTTAAGACCTCGAATTGGCTCATCATTTTGAACATCTGATACCGATCAGCAATTTCGTCCTGGGTCAATTTGCGCAGGCGTTCGAGGCTGAAAGCTTCCACGCAGAAACTTGCCAGCACACTTCCATAGATCACCGCCTTTCGCATTACATCGAAGGTCACATTTTCCCGAACGTGCGCCGCCAGGTAACCCGCGAAACCCCCGGCAAATGTGTCCCCTGCCCCGGTTGGATCGTGAATATCTTCCAGCGGATACGCCCCGGCGCTGAAAAATTCGTTTTCGCCAAAAAGGAGCGCACCATGTTCGCCTTTTTTAATTGCAACATAGCGCGGTCCATATTCGCGAATTTTTCGACCAGCCCGAATAAGGCTCATTTCCTTCGTCATCTCGCGCGCTTCGCTGTCGTTCAGAATCAACAAATCAACCCGCCGCAGCAAGGCATCGAGATCGGCGCGTGTGGTTTCGATCCAAAGATCCATGGTATCGGCGACGACGAAACGCGGTCGTTCCATTTGCTCGAGCACGTGCGATTGCAATTTGGGCGCAATGTTTGCCAATAAGACAAAGGCGGTAGCGCGATAATTTGCCGGCAACTTCGGGGAAAAAGTTTCGAAAACATTCAGCGCGACGGAACGCGTCTCGCGCGTGTTCAGGTCCCAGGCATACTCGCCCGACCAGCGGAACGTTTTTCCGTTGACCCGCTGCACGCCGGTGGTGTCAATCCGATGCGACTTCCAAAACTCGAATTCGCTCTCGGGAAAGTCATCGCCCACCACGCCCACCAAATTGACCGGGGTAAAGAAACTCGCGCCCAAAGCGGCGTAGGAAGCCGAGCCGCCGAGCAAATCGGCGTGTTCTTCGACCGGCGTCTTGACCGTGTCGAGAGCGATGGAACCGACGACGAGAAGGGACATGGAAGTCAGAGGTCAGGGATCAGAAGTCAGGGTTAGGGTTCAGGATTCAGGGATGAGAACGCAGTAATTTCTTACAGGCGCGCGCATATCCGGCGATGTCATTCGCTTGCAGTAAGCCGGAAACGATGACGACGCGTTTCGCGCCGGCTGTGATTACTGAGGGAAGATTTTCGGATTTGATCCCGCCGATGCAAAAAATCGGGATGGAAACCCGCTCATGAACTTCGCGAATTCGTTCAAGACCAACGGGCGAGTAGTCGGGCTTGGTGGGAGTGGAGAAGATTGGGCCGAATCCGATGTAATCTGCGCCTTCGCGCTCGGCAGCGACGGCTTGTTCAATGCTGTGGGTCGATTTGCCGACGACGATTGGTCGTTTGATCTGCGCGCGCACTTTTTCGATCGAATCGTCATCCTGACCCACGTGCACACCTTGGACTTCCACCCGTTGCGCGATCTCAGCGTGATCATTGGCGATAAGCGGGATCTTCGCCGACATGGTTAGTCGCAGTAGTTTTTCCGCGAGCGCGCTCAATTCGTCGAGAGTCCGATTCTTTCCGCGCAACTGCACGATATCGATTCCGCCGGTAATCAATTTTTCCAGAATGCCTGGCCCAGCTTCAGCGGTGACATAGCCGAGATCGATAATGGCATAAAGGGACGCGTCCGCTAACGAGCGCACCTTATTCGTGCAAGCGGCCGGGCGTTGCGATCAGCTCGAATTTGTCGGAATTCATCAACCGCTCGACGAAGCCGGTGTCGTATTTCCCCTCGCGAAATTCCATGCTCCGCATGATTGCGCCGTGAAATCCCACCGTGGTTTTGATTCCGGTGATGTAATATTCGTCGAGCGCGCGCCGCATCCGATTGATGGCCGATGTGCGCGATGCTCCCACTGCAATCAATTTTGCAATTAACGAATCGTAGTACGGAGGCACGATGTAACCGGTGTAAGCATGAGAATCAACTCGGATGCCGCGGCCACCTGGCGCGTAATAAAATGCAATTCTACCGGGCGAGGACTGGAAATTTTTCGCCGGATCCTCGGCATTAATTCGGCATTGGATGGCGTGCAAACGCGGCGAAGCGCGAGCGATGTGCGGGGAGAGGCGTTCGCCCGCGGCGATGCGGATCTGTTCTTTCACCAGGTCGCAACCGTAAACCTCCTCCGTAATGGTGTGCTCGACCTGAATGCGCGTGTTCATTTCCATGAAATAGAAGTGGCCGGAGTTATCGACCAAAAACTCCATCGTGCCGGCATTTTGATAGCCGACCGATTGCGCCAATTTCACGCAGGCGTGCCCCATTTTTTTGCGCAATCCTTCGGTCATAAGCGGCGAGGGACATTCCTCAATCACTTTTTGGTTACGCCGTTGAATGGAACAATCGCGTTCACCCAGATGCACGACGTGACCGTGCTTGTCTGCCACGATCTGAAATTCGATGTGATGTGGATTAATGATCAGTTTCTCGATGTAAACTTCGCCGTTGCCGAAAGCTTTCTCAGCTTCCATACGCGCGGCATAAAAGGACGGAAGAAATGAAGCCTCGTTGTGGGCCACGCGCATCCCGCGCCCGCCCCCGCCCGCAACCGCTTTGATCATCACTGGATAGCCGACCTTCTTCGCGACTTTAAGCGCGTCGGTTTCTTCGCTAACCACTCCGTCGCTCCCCGGCGTGACCGGCACACCGGCTTTCCGCGCAAATTGACGCGCCAAATTTTTGTCGCCCATCGCCCGCATCGCGCTGGCCGGCGGCCCGATGAAATGAATGTTACAGCTCTCGCATACTTCGGCGAAGTGCGCGTTCTCCGCCAGAAATCCGTAACCGGGATGGATCGCATCAACATCGCCCACTTCGGCCGCGCTCATGATACGATCGATTTTCAAATAACTCTCCGAGCTCGGCGGCGCGCCAATGCAAATCGATTCATCCGCCAGTTGAACGTGAAGTGAATCGACATCTGCTTCCGAATAGATCGCGAGAGTGCGGATGCCGAGTTCTCTGCACGCGCGAATGACGCGCAATGCAATCTCGCCGCGGTTCGCGATTAAAACTTTCTCAAACATTAGTTGTAGGGCAAGCGCTCCCGCCTGCCTATGTCAGATCGTGGGCAGGCGACAGGCCTACCCTACAATAAACGCCATGCATTACCGCACGCGATACAGCACCTGGCCGAATTGCACCGGCTTCCCATTTTCGGCGACGATCTCCGCGATCACGCCTTTTGTCTCGGCCTTGATTTCATTCATCACTTTCATCGCTTCGATAATGCACACGACGGTTTCTTCCGTTACCTCCTTGCCGACGTCGACAAAAGCAGGCGCGTCGGGTGAAGCCGCGCGATAAAATGTTCCCACCATTGGCGAAACGATATCGCGCAAATGTGAGGTCTCGGCATGCGCTGAGACGGGCTGCGCGGCACTCGCGTTCGGCGGACCGTTTTGCAGCGCAGGCGCAGCCTGCGCCGGCCCCATCGAAATTGGTTGCTCGCCAATCCCCTTTTGCAATTTTAACCGGAACCCGTCCTTCTCCATCTCAAACACGGAAAGATCGTTCTTCCGCATCAAATCGCAAGGCGCGAAATGCATCCCGGAAGCTAGGCTTCCAGGCTCTTTTCGTGCAGCTCCTAACGGAGCTTGGTTGGTCGAGAACCGGATTTTGCTATAAACCTGTCGCGCCTAATAGCGCGCCCGCATTCTACTTTTGGAGGGACACGCACTGTCGTATCCCAAACTTTGGACGGGCGGAAACCCCTCCCTCCGATTCGCAACTCCGACTGCTAACCGATATACTGCTCGCGTACTTTAATGAGCAGCATTGCAGTATCCAACACTCGCGCAGGCAAGCATCGTGATTTCAAAATAATCGACGAAACCGACGATTATATTGTGGTCGACAAGCCGCCGTTGCTCTTGGTCCATCCCACCAAGCCGAATGGCGCAACAACGCTTTGGGCGGAATTGCACCAATTACTTGCGTTTGAGATTGCCAGTGGCGGACAGGTTTCCATCGTCAATCGGCTGGATCGCGAAACCAGTGGCATCGTCCTGGTTGCGAAGACAACAGTAGCAGCGCGTGAATTCGGGCTGCGGATGCAATCGCGTCGTGTCACCAAGGAGTATCACGCGATTGTGTGGGGCTGGCCGGAATGGGAAACCAAAACCGTTGATGCGCCAATCATCCGTCAGGGAGAGATCGCGGTGTCCAAGATTTATTTGAAGCAAACGATTGATCCGCGTGGCGCGGAAGCGGCGACCGATTTTCGCGTCGCAAAGCGTTTTCAAAAACTAACGCCAAGCGGTAAATCATTTTCGTTGGTGAAAGCGTGCCCTTTGACCGGGCGGACCCATCAGATTCGCGTGCACCTGGCTTCGCTGGGACATCCAATTGTCGGGGATAAAATCTACGGCCCGGACGAAAACCTTTATCTGCGATTCATCGAAACTGGTTGGACCGATGAATTGGCGCACAAATTATTGCTTGAGCGCCACGCCTTACACGCATCGCGCTTGCGCATCGACAAGCGGCGCGACTGGTCGAGTCCGCTGCCGAAGGATTTGGGCGATTGGCTGTAGCCAAGGCCGGTGATCCCGGTCGGCATTCGGGTGTCAGCGAACCCGGCATCACCGATGCCAGCTACAATGCCGCGGCCAGCGACCGCGGCCACAGCGCACGAATTGCAAATGGTACCATCCTTTTTATTGTGAGCGGCTCAATGAAATTGCGGACGGCAGTGGTAATCATCGTATCGGCTTTCGCGAGTGTGCCGTTCGCATTCGGCGGGCCTGATGGCGGCGCGAGTTCCAGCATCGCAAGTTCCGACGAACCACCGCGTTTCGATTTCGCCATCGAAAGCGCGTACTTGTACAGCTTTTTTAATCCGCCGCACCGTTACGAGATCGACGCCAATTTTCTGACCGCGCGGGTGCGCTGGGGCACCTTCCTGGACCGCGAAGGACTCTTTCGCGGTTACAATCAGGTTTACTGCAGCTTTTTGGCCGAGCCTATCTTTCGCGGGATCGAGAACCATTATTTTGGGATAAACTTGGGACCGCGCTATAACTTTGTCCGCCCCGGCAGTCGATTCGTCCCGTTTTGTTCCGCCGGTGTTGGCCTTGGGTGGATCGACAGCCAACCTGAGCAATTCGGGGGGCAAGGACAGGATTTCACCTTCAATATTGTGGGCGTCGTGGGCGTTTCCTATCAATTTAGCGACCGCTGCAGCGGACAGGTCGGGTTTCTTTATCAACACTTTTCTAACGCCGGGCAAACTAATCCAAATCCGAGTCTGAATCTCTTTGGACTACAAGTGGGATTGACACGTTCGTTCTAGGGTAGCGCGCGCATTCTGCGCGCATACCGACACGTCCCTGTGGCGGTTCCTAACCAAAGAAGCGTGGCAGGGGACGCCGCGCTATACGCGCAGAACGCGCGTGCTACCCTTCCGCTACTATGAATCCATCGCGCGAAAATATCCTCGTGGTTAAGCGCAGCCTTCTCGATGCGCTAGGCGCCTTCCAAGGATTGAACTTCGAGCCGGAGCGTTATCTCGGAGCGCTTTTATCTCGCGGAAACAATTTCTTTCTCCCGCGCGCCGTGGCCGAGCATGATCCGACGCACAAACAAATCATACCCTATGCCATCATCGCTCATCGCGATCGCGTGCTGCATTATATCCGCGGGAAAAAAGCGGGTGAACAACGTTTGGTCGCCAAAGGATCGATCGGCATCGGCGGGCATATGAACGATAGCGATGAATCATTGTTTGCCTGGGACGAAGAAGCTTATCGCGCCGGTGTGGAACGCGAAGTAAATGAAGAGATTCGAATCGAGACACCTTTCGACGACCGCATCGTTGCGCTTTTGAATGATGACAGCACCGAGGTCGGCCGCGTCCATCTCGGGGTGGTGCACGTTTTCAATCTCGACGAACCCAAAGTTGAGAAGCGGGAAGCGATGATTACGAATCTCGAGTTTCTTTCCCGGCAAGAATTGCTCAAGCGTCGCGACACTCTCGAGACGTGGTCGCAATTATGCGTCGATCAATTGGATAAGTTGCTGGTGTAGGAAACGTAGGCATTTGTGCCTGTGCGCCCAGACTGGAAGTCTATGTTCCTTTACCGCTTTAGCCGGGAGGCCGTTCGTAAGTAACCCCGAAATCGGTCACCAACCAGATGCCGCTCGGGCGCGCTATAGTAACTGAAACTGTCCCATGCTGATCGGGGTACGTAAGGATGGCCTGGTAGCTGCCGTGCGGTGAACCGAAGTAATGATCAAACTCCAACTGACCGGTAAGAGTGTAATTGCGATCGGGCACTCCTAACTTGGTAAGGTAGAAGATAAACTGATCGTCCATCGCCGGCGGCACCGCCAGACGGCGATCGCTCGCGACGTTGGAATGGAGAAACTTTACGTCGTGCTGGAAGACACAACGTTCGATCACCTGTCTCGCGAAACGTTCGCCCTCCGCTTTGGCGTCCTTTCGCATGCTGATAAGGAAGAACAGGCCACCTGCGATGATGGCGATAACGATAATAATGAAAACCAGTGCTTGCCCACGCTGCGCTGATTGTGGCAGGCGATTTGTGCTCCTATTTTGTTTGAGTGATGAAGAATTAATCATTTTTCGGGATAATTGGGCGGCATTGTAGTCACCCCGCTCTGTCGGGGCGTTCCGGCTTTAATATCACGACGACAGAGCGCCGAAGCTAAATATAAGAAGGCATTATGAGATCACTTTTATGGATTGGAAAGCTTTCTCTCCGTGGAACAGGACGCACGGTTGTGGCACAACCATCCTGACTGCGGGACCAATCGCGATCTCGGCAAAAATTGTCCCCGTGATGGGATCCGCTCCCTTCGACCGCGCGAGTCACTCTCCATAGCCCAAGCCGATCCCTGTAATCACATGATCGTCGCGAATTAACGCACCGTGAGATTGTTTACCGGTGTATTGGCCGAAGCGGTTGCGCGAGTTCACCCGAAACTCGACCAGCCACCCGTAAAGATGCTTCCCGTTTTTTCCCAAATCGGCCGGCTTGGGCTCGCCCTGCCATTCGATCTTCGCGCTGTCGGCATCAAGCAGCACGCCCTGCAGCCAATTCCAAACAATTTCTTTGTAATACTTGGGATAAGGTCCGCAAAGTGCCGGATCCACATTTTGCGCGAAGGCGCTGAGTGCGAAAAGACAGATCAGAGCCAAAGCCAGCTTCACGAATCCAAGAAAGCAAAATAGCAGCGATCGTCGATAAAAAAGTCGCGCTGCTTCCTTAATCTACGCGGAAGATGCTTCCCGCCTCAGTGCAATCACGTAAGAATCTGGGGGATGACTATTCGCCTCGTCATTTTTGTCGTCGCTTTTATGAATTTGTCGTCTGCCTTGCCAGCGCAGGAAACCGCAACCGCTTCACCGGTGCCGGTTGCGACCCCGACCGGGATCACTGATCCAGAGGTAGCGACGCGCGCCTGGCTCGAGACCATGCCGACAAATGAGAAAGCGCGGTCGGACGCATACTTCGAGGGCGGTTACTGGCTCATCCTGTGGAATTTTCTCGTCACCGTCGCAATTGCTCTGTTGCTCCTAGCGACAGGACTTTCCGCGCGCATCCGCGATCTGGCGGCAGCGCGAACAAGTTTCAGACCAGTGCAGGCCGCCATCTATGCAATCGGTTTCGCCATCATTACCTGGGCGTTGAATCTGCCTTTGAATTGCTACGAAGGTTTCGTGCGCGAACATCAATATGGAATGTCGAACCAAACTTTCGGCGCCTGGTTCGGTGAATCCCTCAAAGCTCTTGCCGTTGCGCTCGTCATTCTGCCGATTGTTTTCGCCATTCTTTATCGCATCTTCCAGGCGGCTGCGCGTACCTGGTGGATTTGGGGAACTGTCTTTGGAATCATCCTGGCTACGTTACTTAACATGGCGGCACCGGTTCTGATCGAACCGATTTTTAATAAGTACACCCCGCTGACCGACCCCAAAATTCGCGATCCGATTCTGGCGCTGGCGCGTGCGAATGAAATTCCGGTGCAGCAAGTCTTTGTCGTCGATCAATCGCGACAAACGAAGCGGGTGAGTGCCAACGTATCGGGATTGGCCGGGACCACGCGAATCGCTCTTAACGATAATCTCCTCAATCAATGCACGTTGCCGGAAATTCGCGAGGTGATGGCGCACGAGATGGGCCATTACGTTCTCAATCACGGCGCCAAGATTACCATGTCGCTCGCGATCTTTATTTTCATTGGGTTTGCCCTGGCGGCGGCAACATTTAATCGCATCATTAGAAAACGCGGCCCGAGCTGGGGAGTGAAGGGAATCGCGGATCCGGCCGGATTCCCATTGTTTATGTTGATTTTTGCCACCTACGCGTTCCTGCTGACGCCGATCACGAACACGATGACCCGCACCATCGAACGTGAAGCGGATATCTTCGGATTGAATGCCGCGCGCGAGCCGGACGCGGCAGCCATGGTCGCGCTCAAACTCGGGAAGTATCGGAAGATGGAGCCGACGGCGCTGGAGGAATTCATCTTTTTCGATCATCCCAGCGGCCGTTCGCGCATTCGCATGGCGATGGATTGGAAGGCAGCACAGTTGCCGTGTGACGGCCTAAGGTAAGGTCGATTCACTCTCCGAGCCAGAGGCTAAGTCGCCGCTTGGCATCCCTCGCTTGCGCTCGCGATGACCGAGGCGTTGCGTATACGAGATCACCGGAGCGATCAAAAAGCGGCGTCATCCCGAGTCGCGTCTACGAGGTGAGGGTGCAGTGGTAAATATTCGATTCTAGTTTTGCAAGAAGTTGCCCTGGAGATTCTGAGACGCCCTTTAGCCCATTACTTACGGCCGTTCGTCAATCGGGATCACTTTCTTGCCGACCGGCTCGCCGACATACTGACTGAGCGGGCGGTAAAGGCGATTGTCTTCCAATTGTTCAAGCACGTGTGCACACCAGCCGGAACAGCGGGCAATGGCAAAAATCGGGGTAAAGAGATCCGTCGGTATACCTAACGAGTAATAAACGGTAGCGGAATAAAAGTCGACGTTCGCATTCAGGTTCTTCTTTTCCTTCATCAACTGGGCGATGCGCTCCGACATCCGGATCCACTTCGGCTCCCCTATTTTTTCGCTCAGCTTTGCCGCCATCGCGCGCAAATGCGGTGCCCTCGGGTCGAGCGTTTTGTAGACGCGATGACCGATGCCCATGATTTTCTTTTTCTGGGCCAACTGCTTTTCGATGTAGGCATCGACGTTCTTCTCCTCGCCAATTTCCTGAAGCATCTGAATGACACCTTCGTTGGCGCCTCCGTGCAATGGCCCTTTAAGCGTGCCGATGGCCGAGGTAATGGCGGAGTAAAAATCGCTCAGGGTGGAAATCGTCACCCGTGCACTAAAGGTAGACGCGTTCATCCCGTGATCGGCGTGCAACACAAATGCGACATCCAGGGCGTCGCTTGCTTCCTTCGCCTGTGGTTCTCCACATATTAAATACAGAAAATGCTCGGCTTCCGTCAGGTCATCCCGCACCGGCGGCAGCGATTTGCCCTGGCGGGCGCGATGGAAATAAGCAGCGATGACGCCGATTTTCGCGGTGATACTTCGGGCGCGTCGCTCATTTATTTCTCGCGTCGCTTCCTTCTCCGTATCGGGATCGTAAAGGCCGAGCATGGAAATGGCCGTCCGCATCACGTCCATGGGGTCGGCATTTTTTGGCGCGGACTTGATGAAATCGACGACTGGGCCTGGTAACTGCCGTTCGGCTCGCAAGGCGCGGGTGAATTCATCGAGCTCGCGCCGATTTGGCAGCTTCCCCTTCCACAACAGATAAACGACTTCCTTGTAGCTGACTTTGCCCGCAAGGTCGTTGATATCGTAGCCGGCGTAGATGAGCTGGCCCTTATCGCCAATGACGTCGCTCAAGCGCGTCGTATTCGCGACAATGCCTTCCAGTCCGCGGGCAACGTTCGTCGCCTTTGGCGGTGTGGATTCGGTCTTGCGCAATTCGGCCACAGTCATTTCACCGAAAGTAGCTCAGCGCTTCATTCGTGCAATGAGCGTGTCCGCCATTGTCGCTGGCGTTTCGGCGACCGCAATGCCGGCGGCCTTGAGTGCCTCGATTTTTCCGGCCGCCGTTCCTTTGCCTCCCGAGACGATGGCACCCGCGTGACCCATCCGGCGTCCGGGCGGCGCGGTCACCCCGGCGATGAAAGCGGCGACCGGTTTCCGGCAGTTATCTCTGATCCACAACGCGGCCTCTTCCTCGGCAGAGCCGCCAATTTCGCCGATCAAAATCATCGCCTCGGTTCCGGGATCTTCGTTAAAAATTTTGACGGTATCGAGATGCGACATCCCGTTGATCGGGTCGCCCCCGATTCCGATACAGGTTGATTGTCCGTATCCACGACTCGTTAGCTGCCAGACTGCTTCGTAGGTCAACGTGCCGGAGCGCGAAATGACCCCGACATTGCCCTCTTTATGAATGTAACCGGGCATGATGCCAATCTTGGCGGCGCCGGGCGTGATGATCCCCGGACAATTTGGACCGATCAGGCGCGATTTTTTTCCGGCCATTTGCGCTTTCACACGCATCATGTCCATCACCGGAATTCCTTCGGTAATGCAGACAACCAACTCAACGCCGGCATCGACAGCTTCGAGAATGGAATCGGCCGCGCCAGCCGCGGGCACGAAAATCATCGAGACATTGCAACCGGTTTCGCGTCGCGCCTCCGCCACGGTGTCGAACACGGGGACTTTGTCGTCGAATTTTTGCCCGCCTTTTCCCGGCGTCACGCCGGCGACAACATTCGTCCCGTACTCCATGCATTGGCGAGTGTGAAAGGCACCGGCGCTGCCGGTAATTCCCTGCACGACAAGACGGGTATTTTTATCGACCAGAACGGACATGATTGGAATGACGAATGACGAATGACGAAGCTCGAAGGAATGACGAAATCGGAATAGACGAAACCCTCCTTATCGCTGCCTTCGTCATTTGGTTTTTCTCTTATGCACCACCAGCTTGTTGCCGTCGGGATCACGGAATTGCGCCATCCAACAAACCGGCGTCTCGGTTTTGGGCATATCGAAGGTAACGCCGCGCGATTTTAGTTTCTCAATCGTGGCGTCGATGTCATCCACCTCGAACGCCACTGTGGTGCCATCGCGTGACGGTTGCCAGGCCGGATGACAGCCGACTCCGATGGTGGTTCCGCCAAGATCGTATTCAACCCAAGCCCCACCCATTTGCGTGCTCTCTGGTTTTAACTCGAGCGTTTCCTGATAAAACTTTCGGGCGCGTTCGGCGTCCGAAACGGCAATGGCAACAAATGCGACTTCTTTAATCATATGCAGACTCCTTTTTCGTTTTCGCGTTTCAATTTGTGAATGACGACGTTGTTCCCGTCAGGGTCCTTGATGATCGCCATGCGACAGCATGGGCTTTCGAACGGCTCGGTCGAGAAAGGGATATTTTGATCTTTCAACCATTTGATCGCGTCGCCGAAGTTCTCGACTTCCAGCGCCGCTCCTGTTCCTTGATCGGACGGCAGCCACCCCGGACCAACGCTCGCGATCGCGAGGGTGTTATTGCCAAGGGAGTATTCGACCCACTTTCCGCTCATCATTTCTTCTGAAGCGTTCAGGCCGAGAACGCCCTCGTAAAATGTGCGCGCACGTTTCATGTCAGTGACAGGAATGCCGACGAAAGCCAGGGCTTTGACTTTCATCTTATTTTCATGCTTCGTCATTTGATCTTTCTTTTGATCTTTATTTGGGATTTGGGTTTTGGGATTTTACGCTACAGCCTCTGACCTTGCCGCCTTGACAGCCTTGCGCGCTGCGTCCGCCAGATCATCCGCGGTGATCAACGCGACATCACTTTCTTTGAGCAACTGTTTGCCCTTTTCGACATTTGTTCCTTCCAATCGCACAACCAGCGGCACCGAGAGATGCACTGTTTTCGCGGCGTTAATAATCCCCTGCGCGATTACATCACACTTCATGATGCCGCCGAAAATGTTCACCAGAATCGCCTGCACTTTTTTGTCCGCGATCAAGATCTTGAACGCGTCCGTCACTTGCTCCTCCGTCGCGCCGCCGCCGACATCCAGGAAGTTCGCGGGACGGCCGCCATAAAATTTGATGATGTCCATCGTCGCCATGGCCAGGCCGGCGCCGTTAACGAGACAGGCGATATTTCCATCGAGGCCGATGTAATTGAGCCCGTGTCTGGACGCTTCGACTTCGCGTGGATCTTCCTCAGCGATATCACGCATCGCTGCGACTTCCGGATGCCGAAACAACGCGTTGTCATCGAAATTGAATTTCGCATCGAGCGCCAGGACCTCGCCTTTGGGAGTAACGACCAGCGGATTGACTTCCACCATCGAGCAATCGAGCCCGATGAAGGCGCGATACAATCCATCAAATAATTTCGAGGCAGCTTTGAGTTGAGACGATTCAAACTGGAGTTGCTTGGCCAGTTTGCGCGTTTGAAACGGTTGCAGACCGGCCAATGTATCGATCGATTCGCGGACAATTTTTTCCGGCGATTTTACGGCCACGGCTTCGATTTCGACTCCGCCTTCAGTACTCGCGACGATCAGCGGCGCGGCGGTGGCGCGATCGCGCAGAATGGCGAAATAAATTTCGCGCGCGATCTGCGCGGCTTCCGTCACCAACACTCTATTAACAACGCGACCGGCTGGTCCGGTTTGATGCGTGATCAGTCTCTGGCCAAGCATTTTGCTCGCGATCTCACGCGCTTCCTCCGGCGTTTTGCAAAGGTGGACGCCGCCTTTGAATCCATTTGCGAACGTCCCCTTCCCTCGCCCGCCTGCATGGATTTGCGCCTTGACCACCATCTCGCCCGGTGCGATTTCGCGCGCGATGTGCTCTGCTTCCTCCGGCGAGGAAGCCACTTTGCCCCGCGTGGTCGCGACCCCAAACTTTTCGAGCAACTCTTTGGCTTGATACTCGTGAATATTCATCGCGGGCGAAGCACGACTAAGCGCGGAAGTTCTTCGCAGGCAATCGAATTCCTTCGCCTCGTCCGGAGAAGGATTAACCGCCGTTCATTTGCGCCAGAAAATTCCGGACCAATCAATCGTAGCAATCGGCGATTGAATTGAATGCGATTGCCGGAAATCGTCCACCGCTGCTTTGCAAGTCGCTAAAGCGTAATCGTCGATGATGACAAAACCGCCCGGCGAAACTCTGGGATAGAGATGATTCAGGACCAGCCAGGTCGATTCATACAGATCGCCGTCCAGCCGCAGGACGGCGATCGACTGCACCTGCGCCTCCGGAATTGTATCCCGGAACCAACCCACCACAAATTGCGTCCTCTCGTCCAGCAAATCGAAGCGTTCGAAGTTTGCTTTCACCTTCGCCACGCTCACCCCAAGAAATTCGTTGAAAGTCCAGAGACGGTCCGGTGCATCTTGCGGATAATTTTTCACGTCCGGTTGGGGCAATCCTTCGAAGGAATCGAACAGCCAAACTCTGCGGTCTTGGTTCCCCGTTACTGCCAGAACCGCGCGCATGAGAATTCCACAGCCGCCGCGCCAGACGCCGGTTTCGACGAAGTCGCCGGGAATCTTTTCCTGTAAGGCAGCGCAACAACAGCTCTCCAGATTTTCCAACCGTTTGGCGCCTACCATCGTCATTGCCTCCAGCGGCCAATCCTTACCCTGAGCTCGAAGCTCGGGATCAAATGGCATCAACTGCAACGAC
>QHPM01000121.1 GCA_003219095.1 Verrucomicrobiota bacterium | reverse complement strand
TATCATTAGGTCTGCCCGCCCCAAAGGCCAGCTAAGCGGTCGTTGCTGCGAGGCGGAGTTTTTTCTTTCATGCTTAACCGCGCAAACCTCAAGGCTGCCGCGACGATGTCGTCGCCGGTAATCAGTTTCCCGCCAAACACGGCGCAAAGGTGGACGCTCGCGAACGGCCTGACCCTCATCGTGCAGGAAGATCGTAGCGCGCCGGTGGCCAGTGTGCAGGCATGGTGCGGCGCCGGTAGCACGACCGAGGACAAACATCTTGGCGCCGGCCTTTCTCACATCCTCGAGCACATGCTTTTCAAAGGAACCAAGACGCGCTCCACTAACGAGATTGCGCAAAAAATTCAGGACGTCGGCGGTTACATCAACGCCTACACTTCATTCGATCGCACTGTTTTCTGGATCGATGTCCCGAAGGAGGGCGCGCTGAGTGCGCTTGATATTCTGGCGGACGCGATGATGAACTCGACTCTGCCGGCGCAGGAGTACGCCAAGGAACAGGAGGTTATCCGGCGCGAGTTCGCGATGGGGATGGACGATCCCGATCGCACGATGACGCACCTGCTTTTCGCGACCGCCTTTCAGCGACATCCCTATCGACTGCCGGTAATCGGGTTAATCGATATTTATAATCAGCTGACCCAGGAACAGGTGACGGAATATTACAAGACGCGTTACGTCCCGAACAATCTCACCTTTATTGTGGTCGGCGACATCGTCGCTGCGGAAGTGCGGGAGAAAGTCGAAAACTTGTTCAAGGATCAGCCGGCAAAATCTCTGGCGCCAATCTATATCCCGGCCGAGTCGCCCCAACTTGGGCTGCGTGAAGTCCACCAGGAGTTCGCAACTGAATTGACCTATTTCGCCATGGCTTGGCACGTTCCAGAAATCAGCCATCCCGATGTTCCTGCGCTCGATCTTTTGTCGGTAATTCTCGGGGAAGGCCATAGCTCGCGTCTTTATCGCAAGGTTCGCGAAGAGGACTTCTCGGTGTTGACGCGATCCTGGATCCGAAAAATCGGAGCGCGGCCCAGAGCCTGATCTTGCAGATCGTCGAAGATATCCGGTGCAATGGCGTGACTGTTGAAGAACTGGCCAAAGGTAAGAAAATCGCGCTATCTCAAGAGCTGGCTTCTCTTCGGACTATGCGCGGTCAGGCGACCGATCTCGGGACGAATTGGTTTCTCACTCGCAACCTGAATTTTGGCCGCGAATACCTCGAAAAAGTTCAAGGGGTAACGCTCGATGATATCAAGTGTGTCGCGGTTCAATATTTAAGCGAAGAAAATCTGACCATTGTTTCTCTTAACCCGAATGGATCCTTGGCCTCCAAGAGCGCCATCGCCGCGCCCGTCGCCATCGCTGAGATACAAAAGTTCGAGTTGTCCAATGGGCTGCGAATTCTGGTGCGAGAGGATGCGCGGCTGCCGTTGGTTGCGATGTCGGCGATATTTCGCTGCGGATTACTATCTGAGACGGAAGCGAACAATGGAATCACTCGCTTAGCGGCCAAGACGCTGCTGAAGGGAACGAAAACGCGGTCGGCCGAGCAGATTGCCGATCAACTGGAAGCAGTCGGGGGCGAAATCACGGCCCAGGCGGGCAACAACAGCCTCGCGGTCAACCTGGATGTTACTCTACCGGATCTCGCGCTTGGCACCGCCATTTTGGCCGATGTGTTACTGAACGCGACCATGCCCGCGAAAGCGGTCGCGCGCGAAAAAGAGATTCAGTTGGCCAAGATCAAAGATGAGGATGAAAAGCCAACTTCGGTTGCGCGCAATCTTGTTAAGCGCGCGCTTTTCCCGGGACATCCACTCGCCCTTCGCCCGGAAGGCACGCCGGAATCGATTTCGCGTGTGGCGTCGAAAGATCTTCTCGCTTTTCGCGATCGTTACCTCGTGGCGCGAAACGGAGCTATCGCCATATTCGGAAACGTAAAAGCGAACGAAGTACGGGATTTATTTGAGCAAAAGCTGGGCGCGTTACCGTCGGGTCAACTTGCTTTAACGAATCCGTTACCGTCGCCCCAACTCGCGGAAACGAAGATTGTGGAAACAGAGCGTGAGAAGGCGCAGGCGGTTTTGCTCGCGGGCTTTCGTGGCGCCGATATCTTTAGCCCCGATCGTTATGCGCTCGAGCTAATCGATGAGGCGAGTAGCGACCTTGGCTCGCGTCTGTTCGTTCGCATCCGCGAGCAAATGGGTCTGGCCTATTATGTCGGCGCCGCCCAAATCCAGGCGTTGGTCCCGGGCTTGTTCGCGTTTTATCTCGGCACTGATCCAGAGAAAATAGAGCCAGTGAAGCAAGCATTTCTGGATGAGATTCACAAACTCTCTAGTGACGGCTTGACTGCAGCCGAGCTGGCGCGGGCGAAGAAGAAACTGATAGGTCAGCAACAAATCCAAAACCAGAGTAACGACGTGTTTGCCTATATGACCGCACTCGACGAACTTTATGGGCTGGGCTTTAATCACTATCAGGAACTGGAAGCCAAAGTGAATGCAGTGACACTCGAGGACGTTAAGCGGGTAGCGGCGAAGTATTTTGGGAAGCAAGCCTACGTGCTCGCAATTGTGCGACCGCCAGGAAAGCCCTCAGTATCGAAATCCAATTAGCATGGCCGAAGTTCAAACCAGCACGAACTCCGGGGAATTGGCGCAGCGATTCATCGAATTTGTCATGATGCAGGCGCAAAACGCCGCGCTTTTTCTCGGCCAAATTCCCAATCCGCAGACCGGAAAGGGCGAAGTCAACCTCGAGGTCGCGAAAATGTTTATCGATCAATTGGCAATGATTCAGGAAAAGACGCGCGGTAACCTGAGCAATGAAGAGTCCACTGTCCTGCGAAACGCGCTTTCCAACTTGCAGCTCGCGTATGTTGAAGTTGCGCGCGGAAGTTCCGCTGCTCCTTCCTCCGAGAAAAAAGCTCCCGAGAGCGCGCCTCCTGACGAACCGATTACTCCGGAATCTCCCGCGGCAGGTGAAGAAGGGGAGTCGCGCAAGAAATTTACGAAAAGCTACGGGACCTGATCGCGCCGATTCCCGTCCGGGAAGGCGCGGGTTCCACGCACATTCTGCAAGCGAACTGGTAGGGCGAGACTCTGTCGAGATCTAGGATGTTTGGGTTGGGCTGAATTCGTTAATGGCTCCGCCGAGCGTCGCCCTACGAAGTCAGTTTCAGCATTAACGGGTGCGCGCTTTTTCCGGGCGGCATTCGTATTACAAGGGTGGCGGTTCAGGCTCGGAATACCAAACAAGAGAACGGTAAGCTGGCGCAGATTGTCACCGATCCGGTGGAAATCGCGGAAGAAGCCGGACTTCGTTACGTCAGCGATGAGCAACCTGGTTACACTCGAAAACGTAAGGGCAAATCATTTCAGTACTTCGATACGTCGGGGAAGTTGATTCGCGAGGAAGCGCGCTTGCTTCGAATCCGACGCCTCGCTATTCCGCCAGCTTATCGCCAGGTTTGGATTTGCTCTCTTCCCAATGGTCATATTCAAGCAACCGGACGCGATGATCGCGGACGAAAACAATATCGGTATCATGAACGTTGGCGGTCTATTCGCGATGAGAACAAATACGATCGCATTTTGGCCTTTGGCGCGGCCCTGCCCAAGATTCGGCGGCGGCTTCAGGCCGACTTAAAGTTGCCGACGCTCAAACGGGAGAAGGTGTTGGCGACGGTAGTGCAGTTGCTGCAGCGCACTTTTATTCGCGTCGGCAACGAAGAGTACGCCAGGCAAAACAAGTCTTTCGGTCTGACGACGATGAAGGATCACCATGTAAAAGTACGGGGAATGAAGTTGCGCTTTCGGTTTCGCGGAAAAGGCGGGGTTCAGCATGAAGTAGACGTAAGCGATCGTAGGATCGCAAAAATTGTGCGGAAGTTACAGGATCTGCCGGGACAGCATCTCTTTCAGTATTTCGATGATGACGGTAAGCTTTACGATGTCACCTCCCAGGATGTGAATGATTATCTCCGCGAAATTACGGGCGAAGATTTTACGGCCAAAGATTTCCGGACCTGGGCCGGCACGGTTCTGACGGCGATGGCGCTGAATGCGCAGGAGAAGTTCGCATCGAAAAAGGAGGCAACGATGAACGTCAAAAATGCAATCGCGGCGGCGGCAAAACTACTTGGCAACACACCGGCGATTTGCCGGAAATGTTATGTTCATCCGGCGGTTTTGGAATCGTACCTCAGCGGCCACCTAATTGAAGGGCTAAAAATTGATGAAGCTGAAGAAGTTCACGAGTTCGGTGAGGATGAAAGAACTGTCTTCAATTTTCTCCGCCGCCGGGCCGGAGGAACCGGTCTAAATAAAAAGACCGCGTAGCGAACTACGCGGTCTTTTCGAATTATTATTGCTGGTTACTTTCCCGATCTCCGGCGCGCTGCCCAACGTGCCTTCATCATATCGCTAAGTTTCTTCCGTGCCGCGGCCGACATGCGGCCACGACGGCGCGATTTTTTCCCGCCGCCCCCAGTCTTGCGTCCACCTCTGACTCGAGCCCAACGAGCGCGCGCAGCCGCCGCAATTTTAGCTCGCGTTGCCGCGGACATAGTGCGCCGACGTCGTCGCCTTCCAACTCCGGTTTTTGCGCCCGCGCTGCTAGTAGCGCGTCCACCACCAACTAAACCCGCGAACCGTCGCTCGAGAGAATCGATCTGGCGGCGTAGGGAAACCGCTTGTTCCAACTGCCTAAGTGATAAGTCCATGACGACTTTCCTAGCAGTCTGTCAATTATGTGCAAACTAATTTCGCAACTATTTTTAGCCTATTTTTTTAGGCTATCGGGAAGCTCGGCGAGCAGGTGTTGGACTAGGGCGTGGAGATCGGGCTGCTCTAGCAGCTTTAATATTTTGTCCAGCCGGAGTTCCCGGTTGCGCATTCTCTGGATACTTCTTTGTGCTTGGCCAGACCAGGCGCCATGGTTCCGATTTCAGAGTAGCGGTGGCTTCTTTTACATTCTCCGCACTTTGCTGAAGAGACGGTCCGAGCGAAGTCAGGGTTGACTTCAACTTTTCCGAAGAAGTACGAAAGTTCTGCAAAGTTACCGCGATATTATCGTTCTTGGTCAGATCGCTGGTAAGTTGATTCAAATTTGTTAGCGAACTGGAAAGCGCGCTCTCCGGACCGGTGAGCTGAGTAAGATGTTCGCCCAGAGTTTTGAACTGAGTAAGAGCAAGATTGAGTTCCGAGTTTTCGTCGGTGATGTGACTAAGATTTTCCGCAGTCAATTCCAGTTGCTTGAAGGTAGCAGTGGCCTCGGTCGCGACCGGAGCGATAATATCGAGCATTCTGGCGATGGCCTCGCCAAAATCGGGCACTCGTTCGCCGGCGAAGAGCTCGCCGGAATTGGCGCGGCCGGACGATTCGGTTCCTTCAGTGAAGTCAATCGCAACCTCACCGAGAAGTCCGAGCGTGATCATGCGTGCTTTGGAATCGCGATAAAGCTGGGCATTTCGATCAACCTGAACATCGATCCGAACCTCATAGCGTGGCGCTTTCTCGGGAGCGGGAGTCGAATTCGCCTCCGCCGCACGCAAAGTTCTTGCGACTTCCAGGGCGCGCTTACTCTCGTCCTGCGAAACGGGAGAATAAAGCTTTGCTACCTGCCCAATCTTGCGGCCAGCCAACAACACCGGTGCGCCCAGTTTAATGCCGGCGGCATTATCAAAATATATCTTATAAATAGTCAGCGGACGAAAAAGTCCTGGCGCGCCCAACAGCACCAGTATCCCGGTCAGAGCCGCGAGGGTAGCGACGACCAGTAAACCAGTGAGAACTTCGTTACGCTGTAGTTGCATCCTTTGTTCCTTCGAGAATGGGGCCTTCGGTGCTGCCGCTTAAGAATTGAGAAACCACTGGATTTTTCGATTCCTTTAACTTTTCAGGTTTGCCCTCCTCAATAATCTTGCCCCGATACAACATAGCCATCCGCGTGGCGATGCGAAAGGCGCTATCCATTTCGTGGGTCACAATGACGGAAGTGACCTTCGACTTTTCACTCAGGCTGATAATCAATTCGTCGATTACTGAAGCCATCACCGGGTCGAGCCCTGCAACCGGTTCGTCGAAGAGAACCAGTTCCGGATCGAGGACGAGCGCGCGGGCCAGGCTAACGCGTTTTCGCATCCCGCCGCTTAACTCCGAAGGCATCAGATTCTTGGAATCTTTCATTCCAACCAGTTCGAGTTTTTGATCGACAATCTGGTCAATCTCTTCGCGCGACTGGTCGGTCAGTTCTTCCAAGGGAAGAGCGACGTTATCGCGCACGGTGCGTGAACTGAGCAAGGCCGAGTATTGGTAAACCATCCCGATATGGCGACGGACTCGCTGCAACTTGCGCCGCGGCAGCCGCGTAATTTCAAATTGTTTGAAGAAAACCGAACCTGCGTTTGGATTCAAAATACCCAGAATCAGGCGAAGAATCGTGCTTTTGCCGCTGCCGCTCTGGCCCAGGATGACAAGGCGATCCTGAGACCGAATTTTCAGTGAAAGATCGTCGAGCACTTTTTTCTCTTCGAACCGCATCGTCACCTCGCGGAGCTCGGCGATGTATGAATTGGCCGCGGTCATGTGGGAAAGAAGACGGTGTAAACGATGTTATACATGGTATCGAACCCAATCACCGTTGCGATAGCAGTGACGACGCTGGAAGTGGTGGCGGTACCGACTCCGGCTGCGCCGCCCTTGACGGAGAGGCCCCGATAACAGGCGATTCCGCCAATGAGGAGACCAAACAGAAAACTTTTTAGAACACCGGTGATGATGTCGCGAATGAGCAGTGCGTCACGAACGAGGTCGAAAAAATAGACGAAAGCGATGCTGAAATAAGCGCGGGAGATGAGACAACTGGCGAAGATCGCAGCTAGATTCGCAACGGTGGAGAGACATGGCATGAGAAAAAAAAGTGCAAGCATTCGCGGTGCGACCAGAAACCGCAGTGGCCCAATCCCCATCGCTTCGATTGCCTCCACTTCTTCGGAAACCTGCATCGTTCCCAATTCGGCGGTGAAAGCGGCGCCGATGCGAGCCGCCAGCATGATGCCGGTAATCAGCGGACCAAGCTCACGGGTGAAGGCAATTGCCACCAACCCAGGCACGAGACGCTCGGTGCCGAAGCGCTGCAATTGGTAGCCGGTCAGCAAAGCCATGGTTAGGCCGAGAAAAAATGAAACCAGACCGACCAGCGGAACGGACCCAACACCAGCACGCTCGCAGTGACGGAAAAAACTCGTGGCGCGAAACGGAACGCGCCCCTCCCGAATGCGCTCCACCGTTTCGTCCAGCGTGAGAACCATGAACCAGAATAGACTTCCCACTTCGCGCATGAATTCGCGGCTGAGGTGCCCTACGCCTTGAACGACGACGACCGGATTTGCCGGAATAATCGGCGAAGCTTTTTCAGATGCTTCAGTCGGCATGTTTACGGAACGTGCCTTACTTCCTCAGAGGGAAAAGAAGAAAATGAACAAATGGGCGCTACTAACTACGGCGAGTGCCGGGTTGGCATTGCTGGGGAAGCAAAATTCCTCTTCGGGCGCCGGCGCTGGTTAGATCAGGATACACCGCGTCTGCACATTCTGTCATCACGAGGCGCGCAGACGCCGAGGGACTTCACGATTGTGCACAACCTCAGACGAGGTGGTATGACTCTTCAACGACTGGGAGGTCTTCCTCACCCCGAAAGTATTCGGGGTTCGGGATGACAGAGTTACACACGCACATATTACGCAGTGCGGTCACAAACGCTCCAGCAAACGAGCCAGACCTTCGCGGCTCACGAGCATATCGGCATTCTCATTTGGTCCCGAGGCTGACCTGGTTGGCTGCGCCTCTAGAACTTCGTAGGACAGCCCGGCAACAGCGGCGAGTTCCCAATACCAATCGCGATAACCCGCGCGGGTAGTGATTTCCACGATTCGCGTTCCCAGCTGGCAAAATACGATGTTGGCCAGCGCCGCACCGTGCGGTGCGACAATCACACTGGCATTGGCAAACAAATCCGCCTGCTCCCGCCAGGAAAGAGTCTCAGCTTCGAGAATTTCGAAATCTTGCTGACGCAGGACCTCTGAAATTTCTTTTTCATTCGCGATCCGCCGAACTGCTGCGCGTGCCCGCGAAAAATAAAGGCGACGATGCTGATTCGGTTTGCCAGAAGAAAGGAGCTCGCGCAGGCCGTGAACTTTCCACGGAGCAAGGATGTTGATGTCCAGGGAAGGAAAAACAGCCGAAGCGATTTGAAAACGATCGCGCGAATCAACGAAGCGGATCTTTTCCGGCGGAACCTCGAGCGCGGCCAGCGTCTCTCGTTCGTAAGTCGCCCGGGAACCGTTGAGCAAAAGCGCATCGTAGTTGGAAAAGTTTTGGGTTGCGTGTTTGAGCAAAAGAACTCTGGGCAACAAATCGAGCAGCCAGTGGTAGTAATTTCCGCCAGCTTCCGGCGTGACCCCGATCGCGATTCGCCCGTTGAGCAACTGCGATTTTGGCAGGTGCCAGCGCGAAAAAATGCGGTGGTTCGCCGGCCCCCAAACTTCCGGGGAGAGATCGGCCAGCAGCGCATTCTCTGCCGTGACAACAGCCCCGCCATAGTGCGCCCAGAAATTTACGTTCGGAATTTCGAAAACAAAAGCTGGGGCGGCTTTTATTTCGTCAAACGATGTCCGCTGTCGGAACGGATGTGACGGTAAGCGCACGACTTCGGCGGGATGAATTTCGCGCACACTAATTTCCGTGTGTTCGGTGGCGTAACCCAAAGTTGATGGCTCGAGGCGCAGGGGAGTTCGCCCTAAAATTGTCTCGATAGCTTTGAGTGCTCTGCGTTTCGCCGATCGCGCCGGTAGCACCAGCCGCTTAAACGGACGGAATCGCCACTTGTGACGGCGAATGAAATTTCGCACCTCCATCAGGATTGCGCCTGGGTTAAAAACAATCACGTTGTTTCCTTGGTACCGTGAAGTTGACTTCGCCGACAATCCGTTGTTTTGCTTTCGCTCTTTGCGGAATGGTCGCGCATGCCCAGGAAATCTCACCAACAATGACCAGGCAAAGGTTCCAACTCGTAGTGCATGGTGGCGCCGGCACAATTGAGCGAAACAAAATAACGCCGGAGAAAGAGCAGGAATATCGGGCTGGAATCGAAAATGCGCTCCGCACGGGCCGCGAAATTTTGCAGCGCGGCGGGTCGAGTCTTGATGCGGTGGAAGCTACGGTCCGCGTATTGGAGGACGATCCGCATTTCAATGCCGGTAAAGGCTCAGTTTTTACCAGCGCTGGAACAAACGAAATGGATGCCGCGATCATGGATGGAAAAACGCTGGGCGCGGGCGCGGTTGCCGGGATCGAGCACGTTCGCAATCCGATCGTTCTGGCACGCGCCGTCATGGAAAAATCGAAGCATGTGATGATGATTGGCAGGGGCGCTGAGGAATTCGCCAAACGCAACGGGATCGAATTGGTCGACGCGAAATATTTTTTCACGCAGGATCGCTGGGACGCGTTGCAGAAAATGAAAGCGGCGGAGAAGGCTGGTGCAGACAGCAGCAAAAAATTTATTATCTCCGATACCGAACGTCATGGAACGGTGGGCGCGGTGGCGCGAGACTCTCGGGAAAATCTTGCTGCTGCAACCTCGACCGGAGGGACAACCAACAAACTCCCGGGTCGGGTAGGTGATTCCCCAGTGATCGGTGCCGGTACTTACGCCGACAATGCGACGTGCGCCGTCTCATGCACCGGCGACGGCGAATTTTTTATTCGTGCAGCAGTGGCGCACCAGGTTTCTGCGTTGATGGAACTCCGTGGAATGTCATTGTCGGAAGCGGCCGAGCGTGCGCTGGCTCATGCCGAAAAGCTTGGCGGCACTGGCGGTCTCATTGCGGTAGACAAGGACGGAAATATTGCACTGCCGTTTAATACCAGTGGAATGTATCGCGGCCATGTCCACGAGGACGGCAAGTTCGTAATCGAAATTTACAAATAAAGTAGCGCGAGCTTGCAGCTTGCGCATTCCGTAGTCACAAGTGAGACGCTGCGTCCATTCATGCTTCCTCCAATCTCCGTTGTCATCCCTGCCTTCAATGAAGCGGTGCGCATTGGGGATACGCTGGCTACGACGATTGCGTATTTGGAAAAAGAAAGCCTGGGTAGCGAATTGATTGTCATCAATGATGGCTCGACTGATTCCACTGGCGAAGTGATTCGCGAAGTTGCCGCTATGCCGTCGGCGGTGGCAATTCGATTGCTGGAGAATTTTCCGAATCGCGGCAAAGGGGCCGCAGTGAGAACCGGGTTGTTGAGCGCAACGAAACCGATCGCGGTTTTTTTTGATGCGGATCTTTCGACACCGATTGATGAGCTTCCAAAAATTGTTGAACCGATCGCGCGCGGCGAAGTGGATATTGCCTTTGGTTCACGCGCGCTTAATCGCAAACTAATCGGCAATCGCCAGCCATGGCGGCGCGAACAAGGTGGGCGGGTTTTTAATTTGCTGGTCCGCGTCGCGACCGGTCTCCCTTTTTGGGATACCCAATGCGGCTTCAAGGCGTTTCGTATGGAAGCGTGTCGCCAAATTATCGAAGCCGCGAAAATCATCGGCTTTGGCTTTGATGTGGAGCTGCTCTTGCTTGCACAACGAGCGGGATTGCGGCTCAGGGAAATTCCAGTCCGCTGGAATCATCATGAAGGCAGCAAGGTGCGATTTGTTCACGACAGCATCCGCATGCTGCGAGAAGTGCTGTCGTTGCGCGCAAACAACTCTGTCATCCCGAACGAACGTGAGGACCCCACGGTCGTTAAGTAATCACACAAAGTCCGTGTGAGGTGGTGCGTATTATCAGCGTCATCCCGGATGCATGTGAGGGATCTCTCGATTGTAGAGTGGTCAAACAAGACTTGTGTGATGGTGCGAGCAATTGAGAGGTCCCTCAGCGTCTACGCGCTTCGGGATGACAGAATTGTACGCAGGCGTAATGCGCCACAACAAAACGGCGCACAGTTTGGTACCTGCGCGCCGGTTGAATCTCGAAACGCCGGCTATTTCTTGATGATCTCTGCGTTCTCCAGCATGGCG
>QHPM01000041.1 GCA_003219095.1 Verrucomicrobiota bacterium | reverse complement strand
ATCGCGATACGCCCGAGCTTCGAGAGATCGGCTTTCCGGTTTTCAGTTACGGCGCGTGGCCCTATGGCCCGCAGCGCCTCAACCCGCGTGACGAATCAGCGCTAAGCTACGCGCGCTTCGGCGATTTTGAGGTGCAAGCCAGCGACGTCGTTTTCGCAGATGACGACGGCTGCCTTTTCGTCAGGTCGGAAAATGTCGAGGAGCTACTTGCGACTGCCCGGACCATTCGGGGGCGGGAACGGCAACAAGCAGAAGCAATCAAGGCTGGACGGGCGTTGCGCGCACAATTGGACTTCGCCCGTTACCTCGAGAAGCGGACAGCGGACCCCAGCCACACGTTTCGCGATCACCTGCGAAACATCGACGGCGCCATCGAAGAATGACCTCTGTCCTCTGAGCGCTGAGCGCGCCGTCTCCCAGCTCATTTATCCCTTAAGAACAGATAACCGTTAACTGATAACTCGAGGCTGCGCCTCGTCCCCTAAGAACAGATAACCGATAACTTGCAGTGCCCGCGGCGCTGCGTCACTCGTTGCTCCGCGCCGGCCGATCGCCGTCCGCTTTCGCTTCTTCTTCGGTCATGTATTTACCCTCCTTGGTCGTGCCGTACCAGCGCGACCTCTGGGAATGATAAACATGAGTTTTAGTGTTAACCCATACCAGTCCATTGCCGCCGCCTGGCGCCGGAGTGACAGACTCCTTTACGCCGATCATATGCGGGGTAGCCCTTGCGCCAGGCGGGCGCGGCGTCGCGATCGCGACTGGTCCTTCAGCCGGGATATCGACGTTTTCTCTTTTTTGCTTCTTCGTCTTGCCAACGTCGACCGTCGGCGATTCGATTGGAGTCGCTTTCGCCGCCACACGCTTGGTCGATGATCCCCAGTTGAACCACGACTTCTTGGCCTGCTTGGCAGGCGATGCTTTCGCCTGAGGGGAGGCGATTGGGCTGGGACTTGGAGACTGACCCTCGACCGCTGAGATTGTCATCAGACTAACGGTGAGACACAGGAGAAGATGATTGACGCGCATGGCCAGATGCTACCGCGCTTACCCGCCGTTGGAGAAGACGAAAATGAATTTTCCCGGCAAATTTTTCTCTTCGACTGAAATTTCCTGCTCCTCGCCTCCCTCCGATAACGGAGAACCGATAACAGATAAGCAAAAGTGCGCCGCGACGCGTATTTTTCGTCAGAAGCGAAAAGGGCGGCGCGGGCCCTTAAGCAGGCTGTCGCAAGAAATCGCAAGCTTTTTCCCTCCAATTTCATGTTTCAGCTTTCGTCGGCAGAATATGAGTCTTTGAGATCACAAACTCCGATTTCAAGACTGCGCGGTGGCAGTGCCGACTCGTCACAATCTGTGATGAGTTCCTTCGGGCCCCTGTTTCTGCTCTTCGACGTTTTGCTCCATTCGGCTTTCCGCATTCTGAAATACGCATTCACAGTCCGCGTTTTCTGTCTTGAACTAACAGTCGTCCCTCCCGACATGATTGTTTCCCCTCGTTTGCGAAACGAAGGCTAGTCTCATGCAAACCGCTAGCTTCCTGGCCGCAGCGAAGTCTACGGTTTAAACTAGGCGACGACTCTGATCTGTGTCCTTTGTTGTCTGGCCTCTGTCCTCTGATCTCTGGCCTCTGATCTCTGGCCTCTGTCCTCAGCCCGGCTGCCGCTGCGCTGGTAACTCCAGCAGGATCTCAGCGCCCTCGCGGGCCCCTTCAATCACCATTGCCTTTCCACTTTTCCTAACCAGCTCGCGCGCCTGCTCGAGCATCCGATCGATCATGTCATCGTCATGACTGGGATCGTGATGGAAAAGCAAAACTCTTTTCACATTCGCATCGAGCGCAAGCCCGACCACGCTACTGAGCGAACTGTGTCCCCATCCGACGTGTCTCTTATATTCTTCGTCGGTATATTGCGCGTCCAGAATCGCCACTTCGCAATCCTGCAGAAACTCCACCATTTTAGCCCGCTCTGCGTCGGCAAAATTTCGCGCTTCGTTCCCATCGATCCCATTCTGCGCCGCCAGTTCCATTTTAAGAGGCTCGTACGGTTCGTTGTCCGGCATGTATGCGATCGATCCGGCGCTGGTAAAGAGCCGATAGCCGGCGCAAATGCCAGGATGATTCGCGAACCTTGCCTGCACCTTCACCTTGCCGATGTGAAACTCCATGTCCTTAAGCTCTTCGATCGCGAGATGACTCGGCAATTGCTGCATGCTCACCGGAAAAAACGGCGTCTCCATCTGGCCAGCCAGGATCGTGCCCAGACCAGCGCGTGCTCCTTCGTAACCCCGGATCCGGATCAAATTTTTGCTATTGTAGGCCGGGGAAAAGAACGGCAGACCTTGAATGTGATCCCAGTGCGTGTGGGTGATGAGAAGAGTCAGCTTGATCGTCTCCGGTCCCAGCTCCTTTTCCAGTGCCAGACCGAGAGCACGAATCCCCGTGCCCGCATCGAGCACGATAATTTCGCCATCGGCCCGCACCTCTACGCAACTGGTATTGCCTCCGTACCGGATCGTTGCCGGCCCCGGCACCGGGAGTGATCCGCGCACTCCCCAGAGTTTTATCCGCGGCGGCACGGAACCGAGTTCCTCAGGTGAAGTTGTCGCTCGTGGTCGCCGCGGAATTAGGAGGCGATCGATTGACTCGCGCAGGACTTCCCATGTAATCGGCTTCAGCAGGAACTCGTCCGCGCCGGCTTCCAGCGCGCTGGCGCGATCTACCGCATAATCCCGTCCCGACACCACGATGATCTTGGTCGGCTGAAGCTGTTGCCGAATGGTCCGACAAACTTGAAAGCCGTTCGACTTTGGCATGAGCAAGTCGCATAAAATAACTTCCGGCCGGTTCCGCAAAGCGAGTTCCACTCCGGAATCGCCATCGGCCGCCTCTAGGACTTTCCAGTCTTCCCGCGCGAACAGTTTGGCGATGGCCCGACGGCCATCCTCATCATCCTCAATAATCAAAACGCTTGGCATCAGCATACCGCTCTCGGTCTTGGGTTGGGCGCGATGTCGCCAGACATCCTGCCACACTAACTGACAATGCTAACTAATTGCGAGAAAATATGGCGTCGCGCCACTCACCCATCCTTGGATGAAGTTTACCCACCGTGGCGGGCACGCCGCATACTCGTGACAACCGATCCGCGGATTGACGGATTCGCCTGACGCCTTCCCAATAACTGTTAACTGGAGACATTGAAATTGCGGCCGCAAGCAGCAACTATTTCTCGGCGAAATTTTGTTCGTCGAAGCTTTTATCTGAATGTCAGCGCCTGATTATTTCCAGTGGGGAGGCGGTCGTCGGTACCGGACCGAAGATCCTGTCGCACGGCTGCGGGATGGCGGAAGTAGAGCTGTGGACGAAGCACAATTTGCGCACGGATTTCTGCGCCGATTGCACTTTTTTTTGCGGTAACACGTCGCTGTTTGCTCCGGCAAAGGCCGATGCGCAAAACGCGAGAGAGGTCGCGACGCTCGCGCACCAAATCGACCAACCACACAACCCACCGGGTCGCGTCGTAGTTGTCATACCACGAATCTGCGCCTTTTCACCAGGCGGGACAAGCAAAA
>QHPM01000040.1 GCA_003219095.1 Verrucomicrobiota bacterium | reverse complement strand
TGAAATCCCTCAATTCTGGAACGTCCTGCGCGGCGACATGAGTATCGTCGGTCCGCGTCCGCACTTGCTCGAGCACAACGCCGAATTTGCGAAATTAATGGCGGGCTATCATGTCCGCGCCTTTGTGAAGCCTGGAATTACCGGATTGGCTCAGGTACGCGGTTTTCGCGGCGAAGCGCGAGACAATTCCGACATTCAGAATCGGGTCGCTTGCGATCTGGAGTACTTGGAGAACTGGAACCTTTCGCTGGAGATTGGCATTATTTTGCGCACGATTGCGCAACTATTCCTGCCGCCGCAAACCGCATACTAGCGCCTCTTTAATTCCTCACGTTTCGCGCTACGCTCTCTTTCATCCCGAGCGAAGCGAGGGACCTCGCCAAAGATCATATATTAAGGATCCACCGGAAAGCCCTCGTTCGAGTGGCGGCGAAGAACTTTCGCGGTGGAGGGACGAGCGCTGTCTCGTCCTTAATTTTTGGGACGGCACAGCGGCCGTCCCTCCATGCTATTGGCGCGATCGGCCCGCCGTTGTTTCAGCAGCTCACGCGTTTTCGCGACGGAAAGAAATTCATAGAATCCGTGCAACCGCGCAAAGTAATAGCCTTCCGCGCCATCCAAAAAACCCTTTTGCCAGATGTAAACGTAGAGAAATCGAAGCAATGGACGAAACGGCAGTCGCTGCGACAAGGTTTTTAATTTCCGGCGCCGATTGACCACCTGGCTGCCAATTTTCTCTGAACTGGAATTAAGACGCGCATCGGCCGCCACGCGCGCTTCCCAATTAGAATAGCGATTATGTTTTTCGACGAAAACATCGATTGACGGAAAAGCGTAATGATCGATCTCGACATTTAATTTCCCCGTCCGCCCACTGACGAGAACGTGCTCGTGCACTTCGTTGTCACCGCTGTTCGTTGGCGCGTCAGTTAATTTTTCATAACGGCCGAGCGCGTGCCGAAAAAGTCGCAGATTCCAATTGGGATAGTAGGCATAGCGCAGCCAGCGTCCCATGAACATGAAACGACGATTGATCCAGTAACCGGCAATATCGCCCGCGTCGGTGACAGCCTTGGCGAATTCCGCTTCCGCTGGCGGCGGCAAAACTTCGTCGGCATCAAGAATGAAAATCCATTCGTTGCGAAGCGACAGGTGCTCGAGCGCCCAATTCTTTTTCTTCGGCCAGGTGCCGTTGAATTCGAACTGCACCACTTGAGCGCCGCGCTGTTGAGCGATCGCAATCGAGCCATCGGTGCTCTGGGAATCGACCACGAAAATTTCGTCGGCCCATTTCACGCAATCGAGACAGCGCGGCAGATTTGCCGCTTCATTTTTGATTGGAACGATGACGGAAACCGGAATTCGCGTGTTCATCTCGGCCGCAGAACGCGACACGGATTGCCAGCAGCGAAGACATCCGGTGGCACATTTTCGGTGACGACGGAGCAGGCGCCGATGACGCTGCGTTCTCCAATTGTTACACCCGGCAAGACGAACGCGCGTGCGCCGATAAAAGCATCAGGGCCAATGGTAATCTTCGCAGTAGTGAGCGGCATGCCCGGTTGCGAAAAATCGTGACTGGCGGCACTGAGATAAACTTCCTGGGCAACGGTGGCGCGCTCGCCGATCTCGATTTCGCCAAGCGAATAGGCATTGGCGCGATCTCCGAGACAGGCACGGTCGTGCAAAATTAGATTCCACGGGATTGCAATCCGGGCGCGCGAATGCACGAAGGGCTTGCCCTCGATTTTCGCCTCAAACACGCGCAACCAAAAAAGTCGCCACGGATTGCACGGCTTCGGGGTCCACCGACAAAAAACGAACCAGCAGAATTCCCAAAGCGTGCGCAAAGCTCGCTGGCCGTTGCTCCACGGAGATTCGAAAGCGCTGGACTGTTCCGGATTAACGACTTGTTCGTTCGGCATCTAAAGTGAGTTTTTCGAAATCGATCAAAAATTTGTCAGCTATGCGCGCGCGGGAAAATTCCTCAGATTTCAGCTGTCCAGTCCGGGCAATTCGTTCCAGTCGGATTGGATCGGACATGGCGTCACGAAACGCGACCACAAGAGAGCCAACGGGATCCAACGCGTCCGCTTCGAAGACAAAACCAGTTTCGTTCGGCGAAATGAAATCGCGAAAGCAACCGAGATCAGAAACAAGCACGGCACAACCGTGCGTCATCGCTTCGAGTGGTGCGAGACCAAATGTTTCACCGTGTGCGGCGAGCGAAGGATACGCAAAGATTCGCGCGTCCCGAAACTCTTCTTCCAGGACTGCTGCATCGAAGATCGGCCCGCGGAAAACGACCCCGTCGCGCGCGACAACCGCGCTTTGCTGCAGTTGGCGCAGATAACCTTCGCCTCCCCCACCCTCTCTGGGATTCGTCGAACCCACAATCATGAGTTTCCAATCGGCAAATTCGCCGCCGCGTAAGCGCGCGAATGCTTCTACCAAAAAATGGACGCCTTTTTCCCGATGCACGCGACCAACATAGAGGACAATTTTCGCACGAGCCTCCAACGGGAGTGGCGCTTCCGCGGAAATCACTTGCGGGCGCGGATATGGAATCGCAATGACTTTCTTCGCCGATGACGGCCGTTCGCCTTTGATGGCGTCGGCTACTTCGCTCGATGGCGCCTGCAACCGCGCCGCTCTTCCATAAAGACGCATCTGACCTTTTGGGTAACGGCCGACATGAACATAAATTTTTCCGCGTGACGAATCACGCACAAGCAGGGGCAACCAAGACGTATTTGTCACCAAAATATCTGCGGCGGGCAACATCCGCCTAACCCGCAACGAGTAAAAAAGATCAAGAATTTTCAGCCAGAGCAAAGAGCGCGGCGTATCAAAGCCGCGGACGCGAGTATGGCGGACGCCATCGACGATCTCATGTCTGGCGAATTGCGGAAGTGCGCGTGAGATGATGGTGACGTCGTGGTTCCGGGAAACAAATTCCTGCGCGAGAGCGAACCAGCTTTTTTCAATCGCGCCGCCCATTACCGGCGGAACCGGCAGAAACGCGCCGAGCACGATGGTGATTTTCATTGCGCTTGCAAAATCGCAAGCAGCGAACCGGCAGCACGGTTGATTTCGAACCGGCGGAGAAAACAATTCCGCGCATTCACCCGCATCAGATTTTGTTCGTCCGGCGAAGTATGCAACCAACGCTCGATTAACCGCGTAGTGCCGGCAAGATCGTCGGGCTCGACGTAGCCGGCATGATCGGCTGCGATTTCGCGCCAGATATTCACCCGATCTGAAATCAACACCGGCACTCCGAAGGAAAGCGCCTCGATCACCGACATTCCGAAATTCTCCTGGTGCGAAGGGAGAATGAACGCATCGGCATTTTCGAATGCTCCGCGTTTCAACGGCCCTTCGAGCATACCCGCGAAAGTAACGTGCGGCGAAACGTCCATGCGCGCGACGCGCTCGCGCAACTGGCGCGTCCAATCGACCTGGTCCGGACCAGCAATGACGAGCGAGATCGATTCACCGGAAGCGCGACGCGGAAGCGCGTCGATCACCAGATCGCATCCCTTTTTCGGGTGAATCCGGCCGAGAAACAGCAGCATGCGCGTTTTTTCAATTTCGGGAAATTTCGCGAGAAAGAGATGACGCGCTTCCGGTCCGGCCGGGCGCGATTCTTCGATCCCAAGCGGGGAAATTTTTTCCTTGGCGCGATAAAGCCAGAAGGATTGATGCGCCCGGGAACGTTCTTCTTCCGAAGTAAAAATTACTGCTGCAGCGTCGCGCAAGACCCGGTAATCGGCCCATGGCCAGTAGAGCCATTTTTTGAGATGCTTGAGCGGAAAGGTGCGCTTGAACCAGGGATCGAGCATGCCATGCGGAAAAACGAAATAAGGAATGGCGGTTTTATGAAAGCGTCGCCAGACGGCAAAGCTGTGGTGTTGCCAGATGCCATGGACGATTGCGCAATCGAATTTGTTGCCGTGTGCTTTGAGCCACTTCGACAAAGCGGGCGAGTAACGATAATTCGTGAGACCTTGGCCGAGAGCGTGCACGGTAAGAGATTGGTCACGTAGCCAGGGTGATTCCGGGTTATCCAACGCGATGATCTCGATCTCCACACCATGCTTTTGCAGTCCCTTGCTCAACGAAATCACGGCACGGGGCACGCCGCCCGTTTCGGGATTCAACGTCTGCACTGTTTGCAGAACTCTCAAGCTAGATGACGAAACCCTGGCGGCGGTTGAAATAGCCGCAATCGGGCGATAACACGTTAAGTTCGCGTGCGGGCACGCCACCGTAGAGGCGATGCGTCTGCGTGTAGGTCTTGTTCAGAAGCGATTTCGCGCCCAGCACGCAATAATCGGGAAGGCCCGACCCCCCCAGCAGTACGCTGTTGCTGCCGACAAAACAATAATCGCCCACGGTAATCGGGCGCGAGACCTGGCGATTCTGCACGATGTCGATGGTGTGAGAAATGAATTGCGATTGGAATCCTGCGATGGTGGTGAAGCGGCCGATGGTGATTTTCATTGCGCCTGCAAAATCGCAAGCAGCGAACTGGCGGCGCGGTTGATCTCGAAACGGCGGAGAAAACAATTCCGGGCATTCACGCGCATCAGATTTTGTTCTTCCGGTGACGTATGCAGCCAGCGCTCGATTAATCGCGTCGTGCCCGCAAGATCGTCGGGCTCGACGTAGCCAGCATGGTCGGCCGCGATTTCGCGCCAGATGTTCACGCGATCAGAAATCAACACCGGCACACCAAAGGAGAGCGCCTCGATCACAGACATTCCGAAATTCTCCTGATGCGAAGAGAGCATGAAGGCGTCGGCATTTTCGAATGCTCCGCGTTTGAGCGGGCCTTCGAGCATGCCGGCAAAAGTAACGTGCGGCGAAACGTCCATGCGCGCGACCCGTTCACGCAACTGCCTTGTCCACCCAACCTGATCGGGACCGGCGAGTACGAGCGAGATTGGTTCGCCGGAAGCGCGACGTGGGAGTGCATCGATCGCCAGATCGCATCCCTTTTTCGGGTGAATGCGGCCAAGAAACAAGAGCATTCGCGTTTTTTCGATCTCAGGAAATTTCGCGAGAAAAAGATGACGCGCTTCCGGTCCGGCTGGGGGCGGTTCTTCGATCCCAAGCGAGGAAACTTTTTCGGTGACGCGATAGAGCCAGAACGACCGGCGCGCCCGCAAACGCTCTTCATCCGATGTGAAAATTACTGCGGCAGCGTCGCGCAAGACCCGGTAATCGGCCCATGGCCAGTAGAGCCATTTTTTGAGATGCTTGAGCGGAAAGGTTGAGATGCTTGAGCGGAAAGGT
>QHPM01000120.1 GCA_003219095.1 Verrucomicrobiota bacterium | reverse complement strand
GCGTGAATGTCGCTAAAGATGGCAAACCGCATCAGGGAATTCTTTCGTTCGCGGGAATTTTTAGACGCTCTTCCATGGCATGCAGTTGGCCAAGCAGACGCGGGAGTCGTTCCTGTTCCCCGCGTTGATAGAGAGTGCGCAATCGCTCGTAAGCCTCGCGTTCGCGGCCTTCGCAATAAGAGAGCTCGTAAGCGGAAAAACGTTCGTCATAGGAGGCGTGGCCGGGAAGACGCGCGGCTTTTTCGAAATTCTCCGCGGCCCGGGCGTGATCGCGAAATTTGTCGCGATACAACCGCGCCAGTGCTTCGTAAAGTTGCGGCTTCTCCGGGTTGTAGCCGATCCCGCGAGCGAGAAAATCCTTGCCCAGCTCCAGATAATCGTGCTGCAACCGGCGACGCGTGGCCGGTGATTTGGAATCGTCTTGCAGCGCCGCGGTGCCCGCGTTCCAGGCCATGTGCCATCCTGCCATCTCCCAGAAAAGAACGGCGCGCGGTTGGAGTTCCGTGGCCTGCCGCAAACGCAAAAGAAGATAGGTCCAATCAGTGCGTTCCCAGGCGGAGTAGGCATCGATGAAAAGGAGATCGGCAATGACGGAACGAAATCCACCGAGCACAGCGATGAATGCGGACTGGCCGATTTGTTCGCGCAAACCAATGGAGAGCTTGCCGGGCGCGATCCAATCGCAACCCGTCTCCATTTTTAATTTTAACGGCACGAAAGCAGCCAAAATGAGAATGAGAATGAGCATCGATTTCATAATTCGCGCTGCGAAAAGATCGCGATTGCAATGACGAGGTATCCGACAATGTAGAACGCCCCAAGTCCAAGGAGGTTCAGCAACATCAGATTAGAGAGCGAACTTCCAGCTATGATCTGGTCGCTAAGGTTAAATGCTTGCAGGTCAGGAAAAAAGAATGCGACGATGGCGAGAAAAGTACGGACCAACCAGCCGGCGGCGCGTTGATGCAGCCAATAATCGCGGGCGATCGATTCCAGATGCCCGACCAGATAAACCATCGCCATGGCGCTGGGCCTTGGCAAAAATAAGGAGCAAGGCGAAGACAAGATCGCGATTGGCGCCGACTTGATGCACCGCAACCAGAGCGTGGTCGAGTTCATCGGAAGACGACCCGGCGAGTTGCTGCATCGTCTCGCCAACGGCGGCTCCTTCGCGCAGATGAATTACTGCGAAGCAGAGAATACTCATGGCGACGAGGGACACGGCCAATAGTCCGAGAACGCCGAAAAATTTACCGAGCACATATTCGAAACGCCGAACCGGCTTCGCCAGCACGCTGTAAATGACGCGATCTTCCAGATCCCGCGGCAATAATTGGGCGGTGGCCACGATGGCGAGCATGCTGAGGAAGAAATTGATCGCGCCGAGCGCGACGTCCTTCGTCACTTGTAATTCCTGTTGGAAGGAAATTCGTGCCAGAAAAGAAGAACTAATGATGAGAACGAGAGCAAAAAGGACGAGGACATAGAAGACGCGTAACCGCGCCAGCTCGGTGAAAGTGGTGCGCGCGATTGCGGCAATGCGGACTAGAGAAGCGCTCATTCGTCGCTGGTTTCGGTCACCTTCAGAAAAAACTGCTCCAGGGACGTTTGCGATTTGCGCCGCGCAATTACCCGGGCTTTGGCCGCCGTAATCTGCCGCTCGAGGCCATCGAGAAAATCAGGCGTCGCATTTTCCACAATGAGTTCGGCTTGATTTTCAATCGCGAGCAAATCTTCGAGATGGCCCTCGCTCAGCAATTTGCCGCGATGCAAAATGCCGACGCGATCGCAAACTTCCTGCACCTGAGTGAGCAAATGCGATGAAAGTAAAATGGTGGTGCCACGCTCCTTCAAAGAGACAATGAGATTTTGAATGTCGCGGGAACCGGCTGGATCGACCGCAGCAGTTGGTTCGTCCAGCACGAGAATTTTCGGATGATGAATCAGCGCCTGCGCCAAGCCGATACGCTGGAGCATTCCCTTTGAGTAGGTGCCAAGGCGCGCGTCAGCCGCCCTCGCAAGCCCGACCGTTGTCAGTAATTCAGCAATGCGTGATTTGGTTTCGCGCCTGGACAATCCACTAAGCTTGGCATGAAACCGGAGGGTTTCGGCACCGCTAAGAAATTTATGGAAGTAGGCATTTTCCGGCAAAAATCCGATATCGCGACGGACCGCGACGGTGGAATTATCGCGACCAAAAATGCGCACACTTCCGCGTGTCGGCTCAATCAAGCCAAGAATAATTTTTAAGGTCGTGCTTTTACCCGAACCGTTTGGCCCAAGCAGTCCGTAGATTTCACCGGGCACGATCTCGAGATTCAAATGCTGCAAGGCCACGACCCGTCGCCGCCGAAATGGCGTGGGAAATATTTTGGTGACGTCGCTGACGCGAATAGCGGGCTCTGTCATGTTCGGATTTCAAATCCGCGCGCATCTGGCGGCGTGGCCAGTGCGTTCTCCGATTCCTTTTTAATGAGAGAGCCCAAGTCACTTTGACGAAGGCCCTCTAAAAACGCGCTCACTTCCTCGGCCTCACCGCTAACCTGTAACTCGACCCGGCCATCGGCGAGATTGCGCACCCAGCCGGTGACGTTGAATCCTTTCGCGATTTGCCTGACGGAATAGCGAAAACCAACTCCTTGCACTCGACCTTCATAAAAAACCTGGACAGCTTTCATAACAATTCGACGCCTACTTAATCCGCAGCAGAGCGCGCTTGTCTAGCTAGGGCGAAGGTTCCGTTCCGGGAATGGGCGTCGGCTCAGGAGCATCCTCGGGTAAGGGTTCTGGCGGAAGCAATCGCGGATCAAGGCGAAATTTTGACCTCCGGCCGGTTTCATTGCTACTCGACCGGATCGGCGGCGTCATCGCAGCCGAAACCACTTCTGGGGGCGCCGCGCGAATGTCCTGACTGGCGACATAACCTTGCTCACCATTCATGAGCTGAACCTTGCTATAACCAAATGACGGGCGAATGAGCATCACCAATGTGTCCTGCGGAAGTTTCTGGTCGGGACCGTTTCCTTGTTGGGGGCCGTAGCGAAAAAATTCCGCTGCCTTCACGCTAACGGCATAATATTTCCCGGTATTGGCTGCGGTCGGTGCCCCCAAATCAGAGGTAGAACAGCTCGTGCCGCACACCGCCAGCAACGCAAGTATTCCGCCGAGGACACAACTCGATACCTTCATGGCGAGGTTTCCAAAGCTTAACCTATTCCTCGCCCAGCCTACTTATAAGAATAGATGAGGCAAAAGCTGCTCGACCCACCATCCACCAGATCAACGGAAACGAAGTATTGACCACTATCGGTTGGCGAAAATCCGGCCGCCGCTCGGTCGCCCCCCTCATAATGATCCGTCGTGAGCAGCCGGCCCGTCTCATCATAAACGTTGACCGCGATTTTCCTGGCGGGATCAGTCGCGCCAACCGCAAACCAATACTGATTTCCGGCATAGAGATTCACCGCGATCAAGGCATGGTCTTGCGCTTTTAAAGTGCCGCACCAATGTCCATCCCGCAGTTTAAAGCCATCGTTGGTAAATGCGCCGGCCACATCCAGCGCATTCTTCCGTGCATTCACTTCCGCGTCCGTGTCGGCCAGGGCAAAAGCTACGCCCGCCAAAACAAACATCGTGGCCAGAAAGAAGCGGCGTTTCATTTCGCGTCGGGCTTATGTTGAATTTGTTGAATCAAATCGCTGACCACGCTGTTCACCTTGCGCACATCATCCGGGCTGGGTGATTTGCCGGTCGGAAAAGTCACTAACTTTTCCAGATTCGATAGCTGATCGTTTACGTTTTTGACCAGCGGATCGTTCCGCAAATCTGGCGAAACATCATTGAGCTTGGCGTGAATAAAACCGACCAGGGCCGGTTGCCGCAGCAGTTTCGCGCTCCGCTCATCGTAGTTAGCCGCGACCGACCCGCTCACCACTTGGGTTCCGCGAATCCATCCACCAATGCTGACCAGAATGACCAGATCCTGGTCGCTGTGGGACTGCATCGAGTTCTTTACTTCGTTCTGCGTCGCCTCCAGTTCTTCCTGGAGCGAATCCCACTGGTTCGTTTCCGCGAAGTCGTTGATGCTGTTGCTGCGACTGAGAATGTTCTGGCTGACGCCGAGCGCCTTGGCCAACTTGATCACATCAGAGCCAATGTTTTTCACCTGCTGGCTATCCTGTGCTTCTACCGCGATGAAACCGTCTGCGATTAAGCCGCCAAGGTTCAGCGCAAGCTGCGCGCGATTTTTGTAAGTCGTCGGGATGGGAGCGCGGTAGGCGCTAGTCCAATTCGGCTTCCCGGGTTTTTGCAAGGCGGCGAAAAGCTCGCCCGGGGTTGGAATGGTAATGGTATCGGTCCGCGCTGCTTTTGCCATCTGATCGGGCGCAAGCTTGGCCGGCTGAGCACCAATCAATGCGCCGGCAGCAATCGGCAATAACAAGAAAGCGGTTCGTCCGCGGACCAACATCAGGCCATAGCGTACTAATCTAGATGGAGATTGCCAGTGCGAATCTCTCGCAACATCTGTTGGACAGCGCGCGCTCATCGCGCATCATAGCCGCGCAAAATGCAAACCAGCATTGCTGAGATAATCGGACGCGAGATTTTGGATTCGCGCGGCAATCCCACCGTCGAAGTAGACATGCGTTTGGAAGGCGGGGCGCTGGGTCGCGCGGCGGTGCCGAGTGGCGCGAGTACGGGCGAGCACGAAGCATGGGAATTGCGGGACGACGACAAGAAGCGTTACGGCGGCAAAGGTGTGCTTAAGGCCGTCGCGAATGTGAATGGGATAATCGCGGATGCTCTCAGGGGATTTGACGCCCGGGCCCAGGAAAAAATCGACGCCAAGCTGATCGAGCTGGATGGTTCGCCCAACAAAAAAAATCTGGGCGCAAACGCGTTGCTCGGCGTTTCGCTGGCCACCGCGCACGCCGCCGCGGCAGCGGCAAACCTTCCCCTCTTTCGTTACCTGGGCGGTCCGGGCGCCCGCGTCTTGCCGGTGCCGATGATGAATATTCTAAACGGCGGTGCGCATTCCGATGCCCCGATCGATTTCCAGGAGTTCATGATCATGCCCAAAGGCGCGCCGAATTTCTCCGAAGCGCTGCGTTACGGCGCGGAAGTTTTTCACGAACTAAAAAAAGTTTTGCACGAGCGCGGCCTTTCCACTGCCGTCGGCGATGAGGGGGGATTTGCGCCGGCCCTTTCATCGGTGGACGACGCCTTGGAATCAATCGCGAGGGCGGTCGAGCGCGCCGGTTACAAACTGGGCGAACAGATTTTCATCGCGCTCGATCCGGCCTCCTCCGAATTTTACGATCGCGCGCAAAATCTTTATGTTTTTAAAAAATCCGACCGTTCAAAACGGACCGCGGAAGAATTAGTCGAGTATTATGCGCAATTGTGCGCGACATTTCCGATTATCTCGATCGAGGACGGTTGCGCCGAGAATGATTGGGCGGGCTGGAAGAAATTGACGGAGCGCCTCGGAGATAAAATCCAGCTTGTCGGTGACGATTTATTTGTAACGAACGTGGAGTTTCTGCGCAAAGGAATCAACGAGCACGTCGCCAATTCCATTCTGATCAAGGTCAACCAGATCGGGACGCTGACGGAAACACTCGATGCGATCAAGCTCGCGCACGACAATAATTATACTGCGATCATTTCGCATCGTTCCGGCGAAACCGAAGACACGACCATAGCCGACATCGCAGTTGCGACCAATGCGGGCCAGATCAAAACCGGATCGCTCTCGCGCACGGACCGGATCGCGAAGTACAATCAACTGCTCCGCATTGCGGAGGAACTTGGTGACAACGCCGTGTACGGCGGTAAGATGCGCTAGTGGATCAGCCCGGCTACGCTGATTTCCGTGCGCGTCGCGAAGCCACCATCTGGCAGCGACTCAACCGGATTCTCTTCGTTCTTCTATTTCTCGCGGTTTGGCTTGGGATCATCAGTTTATTTGTTCCGCCTTATAAGAAAATGCAGGCAGCGCGGGCTGAGATCGACGCGCTGCAGGCGCAACGCGATGAGCAAAAGCTGTTCCTGGCGCGGGCAACGCGCGAGGTTAGCTGGCTGAAAACCGACCCAACTTATTTGGAAACAATCGCGCGTGATCGTCTCGACCTGATGAAAGAAGGCGAAACCATCTTCCGGTTGGAGACGGCGAAAGCAACAAAGTCGGTGCCAAGGCGGTAGGTATTTTCCGTCATCCCGAGCGCAAGCGAGGGACCGCACCGAAAGTCGTCGATCACGCTATCTAATTTGCGTAACCAATCTCTAGTCGAGGGGTCCCACGCCCATATCGATTCCGCCTTCAACGTTTGGCACAAGCGCCGCGGCAACGCTTTGCGCGAGAGCGAACCTTCGCTTACCTTTCTCCATGGCTAACGAGACTGCGATTGTCGATGCGGAAGATTTAAAGGGACGCGCGAGCACCCTGCGGAGGTTTCTTTGAAGTCGACAAACTTCAGCAAGAATTAAGGTCGCTCGAAGCGCGAATGGCCGGACCCGATTTCTGGAACAATCGCGAGCGCGCCCAGGCCGAGGTTGAAGAAGTATCGCGGTTGAAATCGTTAATCAATCCGGTTCGCGAATTGGAGCGCGAGATCGCGGACTTCGATGCCTTGCGACAATTAGCCGAGGAGGAAAACAATGCGCAAATGCGGGCGGAGGCGGAACGCGAAGTCTTGCAAGAGCACGAACGCCTGGCGCAAAAGCTCGCGGAGTTCGAGCTACGGCAATTTCTTTCTGGTGAAAACGATCGTGCCAATGCCTTTCTCACCATTCACTCCGGCGCCGGCGGCACGGAATCCTGCGATTGGGCCGACATGCTCCTGCGAATGTACCAGCGCTGGATCGAACGCCATGGCTATAAATCGCAAACGGTCGATATTCAAACCGGCGAAGAAGTCGGAATAAAATCGGCGACTTTGCTGGTCACGGGCGAGTATGCCTTCGGCTATCTAAATACCGAGCGGGGGGTTCATCGGCTTGTTCGCATTTCCCCTTTCGATGCCAACAAACGCCGGCACACTTCCTTCGCCAGCGTCGATGTCGTTCCCGAAATTGCCGAGAGCGCGCCGATCGACATCAATCCGGCCGATCTCGAAATCGGCACCTATCGCAGCGGCGGCAAAGGCGGGCAGAACGTGAACAAAGTGGAAACGGCGGTGCGGATTGTCCACAAACCTACCGGCATCGTGGTGGCGTGCCAGGCGGAGCGAAGCCAGCTGCGTAATCGCGAGTTGGCGATCAAAATGTTGAAGGCAAAAATTTATGAGCTGGAACAGGACAAAAAACGCGCGGAGATGGACCGGCAATACGGGGAAAAGGGCGACGTGGCCTGGGGCAGTCAGATTCGCTCGTATGTCTTTCAACCCTATCAGATGGTGAAAGATCACCGGACCGGCGCAGAAACGAGTAATGTGCAGGCAGTGATGGACGGCGATCTTGACCTTTTTATCCAGGCGAAATTGCGGGGACAAACGGCGGATGGAGCATCCGATCGAGATCTCTAACGAGAATTAGGGCGATGCGCTTTCGTCGTAAACCTCAACGAGCGCCGTGCCGGTAGTTCCGCCAACGCCACTGACCAGGGCGGTATAATTGCCCGGACTAAGCGTCGGGGCCATCGCGGATTCTTTGGCGCTCGATGGCGCCTTGCCATCCGCGTTGATGATGGCCGCTTCCGGGCTTTGCTGCCAATCATTATTGGCCTCTACCAAATTACCGTTGGCATCGCGCAATTGGAGAAAGGGATCGGCCAGAACGCCGGTGACGCCGAATTGGGTCAGGGTTGGGCCTAGCGCACGAATCACTACCGGCTTGGGCGTGCTCCCGCCAACAATGAGCCCACCAATCAGAATGTTGGCGCCGGTCCCGACCTGCCCTCGGGTGGAGACGTTGCCAAGGCGACTGCCCGACGTGCGCAGGTCGTAAACTTCGAAAAGGGCCACTCCGGTAGTGGCGGGTTGTTGCGCGTTGGAAAATGATTTAACGACCGCGGTGTAACTGCCGGGATTAAGGGTGACCAGGAGCGCGGACTCGATGCTATTGGGAGGGTCGCGACGGTAACTGGAAATTGTTTCTGCGTCGCTGCTGGTAAACCAATCGTCGTTAGAAGCGATAAGATTATTATTCGCACCATAGAGTTCGATCACGGAATCGCCCAGCGCATTGGGAATGCCAAAGCTTGCCAGCGAGAAGGCCAGACACCGAACAACCAATTGCGCCGGTTGCGATCCTTGAACCATAAAACCACCGATGAGAACATTGTTGCCGGTATTGGTCGTGCCGCGCGTAGAAAGATCCATGAGTACCGGCGCATTTGGAATTGAATTGTAGGCCGGGCCGGTGCCGTAGATCGCGGTCACGCCATTGATGTCATCCTGCGCGAGAGTATCGAGATTGCTCACCTGTGAGTTCATAATCGCCACTACGTTTTGTCTCGGCTGCGCCTGGTCAGGGTGGTCGAGCCCAAGGGTGTGGCCAAATTCATGGATGGCGACGCGATGAAAATCAAAGACCGGCGGCGTAAGTGCGCCGCGATAGGAGTCCCACGAAAGCGCCTTGTTAAAGACGGTGTCGGTTTCTTCGAAATTACCGTTGCGGTAGCCGAGCACAGTCACCGCCAATGTGCCGCTGCCAAAATTGCTGCCAAAAACTTTGTTATCGAATGCGACCGACATTTCATCGTCGCCTTCCACTGGAGTGACGGGCGAATTTTTCACCCAGGAAAATTGGAGATGCGCGAGATGCGGGTTCCAGGTCTTGAGTGCGTCAATGGCGGAATCGTTGAACGAGGCGAAGCCGTCTCGCAGATTGAGCGTCCCCGTACCGAGGGAAAGCTGGATGACGACGGTACGATCTTTCACCCAGGCCAGAGGGATGCCGTTATCAAATTCGCGGACGTAGCCAAACAAAGTGGATGCGAGAAAGGCGAACGCGGCCGCTGGAAAAAAGTGGCGAATTTTCACTGGGGAGAATTTGCTAAAAGCGCGGGAAATTACGTGAAGAAGAACTTTTGACAAGCCGAAGGCGGAAACGTTCATCGTAATTTCCCCCCGAAAATTCTCGACAACAGGCCAGGCAGGCAGTCGCCCGACGAATGCGGCGCACCCGCGGGAAATGCCCCTGGCAGTTCTGACAATGATAGATGAACTGACGGGGCAGCGAACGCCCGATCAACGGCAAGGTATGACCAGCTCGCTCACCACTAATCCCCAGGTCGCAACAGGCTTTCCGCCATTCGCCCCCATGCGGCCGGATCCGCCGCTTGCCAAACCGAAAATGAGCAAGCAAATGCGCCAGCTCATGCCGCAATGTTCGATCGATTTCAGCGGCCCCAAATTCTTGCAACGCTGGGTTTAAGGAAACCAGGCAACGCCGGAAATCGGCGCGGCCGACGGTGGTGCGCATCCGTTCATTCCACTCGACCCTTACACGATCCGTCAAAATTCCCGCGTCGAGCGCGCGCAAAAGGGACCGGGCGCGATCCTGCAATTCACGCGCGGGCGGCAATTGGGAAATTATCGGCTCGTCGAAAAAGAATTCGAGCTGCCTAAACGGCGACTGTTTTCTCGCTGCCTTTCGCATTCGTTCGCCGCACAATCCCTGAAACAATGCCAGCCGTCGCTGAAATTTCTTCTTCGGTCGTATCCTTTCCGATGGAAAAACGGATGGCTGATCGGGCAAGGGCGAGTGGCAGACCCATCGCCAACAGAACGTGCGATGCCACCACGCTCCCCACCATGCAAGCGGAACCGCTCGACGCGCAAACGCCTTCCAGGTCGAGCGCCATTAGCATTGTCTCGGAATCGAGCGCGGGCAGGCTAATGTTCAAGGTATTTGCCAATCGCCGGTGAGCGTCACCATTGAGAACCGCCGGCGGGATCTGCGCGGAAATCTCCTGCCAAAGCTGATCCCGCAAATTTTCCTCGCGCGCCTGTTCCTGTTCGCGATCCCGTTCCACAAACTCAGCCGCTGCCGCGATCCCCGCAATTGCGGCAACATTTTCTGTCCCGGGACGCCGCTGATTTTCGTGCGCACCGCCGAATTGGATTGGTTCGATCGGAATTCCGCTGCGCAAAAACAAAAGGCCGGCACCTTTGGGGCCGTAAAATTTGTGCGCCGCAAAACTGGCAGCATCGACTAACGATAATAATACACCACCGTTCGGGAGCTTTCCAAACGATTGGACCATATCGCTGTGCAGAAGAACGCCGCGAGCGCGACAGATTTCCGAAATCTCGCGCAGTGGCTGGATCACACCGGTCTCGTTATTCGCATGCATCACGGAAACGAGGAGGGTGTCGTCTCGAATGGTATCGGCTAATTGATCGAGATCGATGAGCCCGCTGCTTGAAAGATTGAGCCAGGTGACCTCGAAACCTTCGCGTTTCTCCAGATGCTCAATCGTGTTTAACACAGCGTGGTGTTCTGTTTTCGCGCTGATCAAATGCTTCCCGCGCACTGTGCGACTGCGGGCAAGTCCCAGGATCGCAAGATTATTCGCTTCCGTGCCGCCGCTGGTAAAAATCAATTCATGTGCTTTAGCGCCGAGCAAATCCGCGACACGATCGCGCGCGTCATCAATCGCGGCGCGCGCTTCACGTCCAGCGGCATGAATGCTGGAGGGATTGCCAAACGTGCCGTCGAAAAACGGCAGCATGGCCGAGCGTGCGGGTTCACACAGCGGCGTGGTCGCATTGTAATCGAGATAAATCACCCGTTGAAACTGCCGTCGGTCTGTCCGCGTAGACGCGGGCGCTTTTGCACAATGTGCAATTGTGTTTCCTCGTAAGAAACTAATGAATCGGCCGGCACGCTTTGCACCAAAAATACATTACCCCCAATCGTACTTCGCGCCCCTATGACCGTCTCGCCACCGAGCACCGTCGAATTCGGGTAAATGGTCACGTCATCTTCAACCGTGGGATGACGCTTCCCGCCTTTTTTGATTTTGCCGCCTTCATCCTTCTGAAAGCTACGCGCCCCGAGCGTCACACCATGATATAACTTCACCCGCGTCCCGATTTCACAGGTCTCGCCGATGACCACACCGGTACCGTGATCGATAAAAAAATGCGATCCGATTTTCGCACCGGGATGAATGTCGATGCCGGTGCGACTGTGGGCCCACTCCGTCATAATGCGAGGGATGAGAGGCAATTCCTGCAAATAAAGTTCGTGCGCCATGCGTTGGATGGCGATGGCTTCGAGCGCGGGATAGGCCAGGATAATTTCTTCATAACTTT
>QHPM01000039.1 GCA_003219095.1 Verrucomicrobiota bacterium | reverse complement strand
TGATTGTCAGCCGGGTGAATGGCAGCTTTGGCGGTTTGGGCGGTGCAACTGTTATCGAATTGGAAGACGGGACGGCGTGGAAGCAAGCCAACGCCGACGATCATTTCCGCGGCTCACCCGTTGATCACCCGGGCGCTGCCGTCATCCGCGGCGTTTTTGGTTATAAAATGCGGATTGAAGGCGTGCCGGAGTTTTATGTCGATCCGGTCAGGAAGTAATCGGTCGCAAGCGTTACAGGACAGGTGGCATCGGCTTCGCGCCGATGCTTAGGGAAACGGTAGTCTGCCGCCTCCGCCAAGGCTACGGCGCGCCAATGGAGACAACCGTTCTTTGCGGGCCGGCGACCGCGGCGACAACCTCAGATTGCAGTCACCACCGGTCCGAGTCGCGCCAGGCCGAATGCGTCGTGTGCTAGTCGCGCTGCCTGATCGGCTTCGGCTTCATTGATCACGACTGCGATTTTTATTTCCGAAGTCGAGATCAACTGAATATTAATCCCCCCGTGGCCCAGACAGTCGAAAAGTTTCGCGGCCACTCCCGAGTGCGAACGCATGCCGATGCCGACCACGCTCAACTTCGCGACGCCGCTTTTGGCGATTAACTGCACTGCTTTAAGTTCCGCAACGATTGGCGTGAGTAGTTTTTTCGCCAGATCGAGGTCATTTTCGTGAATCGTGAAAGAGATGTCGGTCGTGCCATGTTCAGAAACGCTTTGCACAATCATGTCGACGACGATGTTCGCTTCCGAAATAGTCGAGAAAATCCGCGCGGCGATCCCCGGTTCGTCGCGGACATCGTCGACGGTGAGCTTTGCCTGTTTGCGGTCGACACTGACTCCACGCACAACCACATCTTCCATGTTGGCCGTCTCCTCTTTCGCGAGCGTTCCAGCGGCATAGTGAAAGCTGGAACGGACCTCAAACGGAACAGAGAATTTTTTCGCGAATTCGACGGCGCGCGATTGCATCACCTTGGAACCGGCGCCTGCCATCTCCATCAACTCATCGTAAGAAATTTCGTCAATTTTTTTCGCGTCACCGATCAGGTGCGGATCGCAGGTAAACACGCCGTCGACGTCAGTGAAAATCTGGCAGGCATCGGCATTGAGTGCGCCAGCCAGCGCGATGGCAGTCAAATCCGAGCCTCCCCGGCCAAGTGTCGTTATTTCTCCCTCGTTCGTTTGTCCCTGAAATCCGGCAACGATGACAATGTAATCCTCGTTCAGCAGGTAATGGATTTGTCGCGGACTGATGTTCGCGATTTTCGCCTTCGTGTGCATGGGATCAGTCAGGATGCCTGCTTCCGCGCCGGTCAGGGAAACAGCGCGGCCGCCCAGTGCGTTGATTGCCATTGCGATTAGCGCGCTCGCGGCGTGTTCGCCGGTGGCGAGCAAAAGATCGAGCTCGCGTGGGGTCGGCTGCGGCGAAACTTCGCGCGCCAGCTTGATCAAATTGTCGGTTACGCCTGCCATTGCCGAAATGACTGCGACGACACGGCAACCTTCGCGCTGCGTTTCCAGAAGACGCCGCGCCACATTACAAATTCTGGCGGCGTCGCCAACCGAAGTGCCACCGTATTTTTGAACGATCAGGCGCATCGTGAAATCGCGGTGTTTGATAAAAACTGGAGCGGCACGCCAGACGAGGCTTTGCGATGTTGTCGGGTTCCTGTCAACTGCGCGTGATCGCTTCGCGCACGGCCTCGATGTTCGGCGCCACCGGCGCAGCCTGGGAAAATTTAGCTGACACGATCTCGGGATCCTTCAAACCGTGGCCGGTACAAGTGCAGACAACGGTCGCATCCTTCGGCATCAAATCGCGCCTTTTTTCGCGTGCCAGCTTTAGCAACCCGGCAATTGGCGCCGCGCTTGCCGGCTCAACAAATATTCCTTCTGTTTGCGCGAGCCATGATTGCGCTTCCAGAATTTCGTGATCCGTCACGATCTCAACGGCGCCGCCTGAGTCGTCAATTGCGCGCTGCGCTGCTTCCCAGCTCGCGGGATTTCCGATGCGAATAGCGGACGCAATTGTTTCAGGTTTTTCAATCACGCGATGATGAAATATCGGCGCAGCATGTTCCGCTTGAATTCCAATCATCCGCGGGAGCCCACCCGATTTGCCAAGTTTTTTGTATTCGGAATATCCAGCGGCGTAGGCAGTAAGATTTCCGGCGTTCCCGAGTGGAAGAATGTGAATCTCAGGGGCGTCACCAAGTTCATCGACGATTTCGAACGCTGCAGTCTTTTGTCCAGCGATTCGATCCGGGTTAATTGAATTCACAATTGTGAATTTGCCATCGTTTCCGAGTTCGCGAACGATCCGCAGGGCATGGTCAAAGTTTCCCTTGATCGATATAATCCGCGCGCCATGGGCGATTGCCTGCACCAATTTGCCGCTGGCGATTTTTCCCGCCGGCAAAATCACCGCACACCGGATGCCCGCGCGTGCCGCATAGGCCGCGGCCGAGGCGGAAGTGTTCCCGGTCGAAGCGCAAATCAAAGCCTGCGCGCCGCGTTCAACCGCCTTGGAAACTGCGACAGTCATGCCGCGGTCCTTGAATGAGCCAGTTGGATTCAATCCTTCGCATTTGATGAGCACCCGACAATCGATCCGCTCGCTTAATCGCGGCGCAAAAACCAGCGGGGTCGAGCCTTCACCAAGAGTAATTATCGGGGTCGCCTCGCTCACTGGCAAATGGGTGCGATAGCGGGAAATTACTCCCCTACCCCAGGATTTTTTCGATTCGTTTTGCATCCGCCGACAGCGTAACTTGGCGAAATGCGTTGCAAAAAGCACGTGCTCGTTTTCGTTTAAAGTTGGGTCTATGCCTGAACTGACGAGGGAAGAGAAACTGCGACTCTTAACCATTCTGCTCGAGAGCAGGCATGGTGATCTGCGCGAGCAGAATCTCAATCGCCAGGGCAAAGGCCACTTTCACGTTTCTGGGATGGGACACGAAGCGCTCGCCGCCATTTCCATTCAAATGCAGGAGGATGATTACATTGTCCCCTTCTATC
>QHPM01000276.1 GCA_003219095.1 Verrucomicrobiota bacterium | reverse complement strand
CGCAAATCGCTTCCGCGCGTGTGCGACCATCGTTTCACATTAGTTTTATCCTGATACGGGACCCCGAGCGCGAGGCGATCGATCGGCGATTTTCCCTCGGGCGTCAGATGAAACAGATATTCGTGGCAATGGTTCAGGAAACGGCGCGAATTGATGGGTTTGAAATGCCCGCGCGACACTATTTCGTCCTTTTTTTCCTCGACGCTGATCGACTTGATCCAGTGAATCGTATTTTGCAGGACGAATAGATGGCGCAGTTCGAGAACGAGTTCGTGCGGAAACATCGGATTCGCGGGCGAAGCGCCGACGTTGAGAAAAAATGAGCCGCTGCGTTTGAGGAGGCGCGCGATTTCCGCAGCCCAGGTTTTGCACCACTGCAAATAGCCGGCGCGATCGGCTCGATCGGAAAATTTTGAATAACGAATGCCAAGGTTGTAGGGAGGTGAAGTCACAACGAGATCGATTGAACCCGCAGGCAATCTCGCCATTCCGCTTACGCAAGTTTCATGGTGCAGGTGAAGAGTTGTCATCCCGAGGCGCGCAGACGCCGAGGGACTCCGCCTAAGCTGAACAAACGATCGAGAGGTCCCTCGCTTCCCCTCGAGATGACACCGTTGCGCATTCCATCATATTATTGCAAATCTCAGATGCGTACAAGCCGTATTCGCAGCCGGCATGATTGCGAATATGTTGCCGTGATGTCGGACAAGCCTGCCAAGTTGAAAATTGCCGATCGCGAATTCACTTCGCGGCTGCTCGTTGGCACGGGAAAATTTTCCTCGAATGAAGCGATGCGCGATGCGCTCCTTGCCAGCGGCACCGAGATCGTGACGGTGGCGTTGCGGCGCGTCGATCTTTCCGGCAAGCACGATCCATTCGCGAACATTCTCGATTTCATCGATCCAAAGAAATTTTTGCTCTTGCCGAACACGAGCGGCGCGCGCGACGCCGACGACGCCGTGCGGATGGCGCGGCTGGCCGCCAGTGCCGGATTGCCGACATGGGTCAAGCTCGAGATTCACCCCGATCCGCATTATTTGTTGCCCGATCCGGTCGAAACACTCGCCGCCGCGGAAATTTTGGTGAAGGAGGGATTCACTGTTTTGCCCTACATCAACGCCGATCCGGTGTTGGCAAAGCGTTTGCAGGATGCGGGCACGGCGACAGTAATGCCCCTCGGTTCACCAATCGGAAGCAATCGCGGAATCGAAACGCGCGCGCAGATCGAAATCATCATCGAACAAGCCACTGTGCCGGTGGTCGTTGATGCTGGACTGGGTGCGCCGAGCCAGGCGGCAGAAGCGATGGAGATGGGCGCCGACGCAGTTCTGGTAAATACGGCGATCGCCATCGCATCCGACCCGAATCGAATGGCGCGCGCCTTTAAAATGGCAGTCGAGGCCGGGCGCGAGGCACGCGAAATTGGGCTGGCAGAAAAACACTGGAGCGCATCTGCCACGAGCCCAGTGAGTGAATTTTTCTCGAGCTCGTCACGATGATGGCCAACGGTTACAAACTTGACGGCTTTAAGCCGTCAAGTTTTTGACTAAGGCTCAGATGATGAATTGCGCGACCCTCGAGAATAGTGGGGAGGCGACTCTTTTTGTTCCTGGCGCACGCCGCGCACTGGAACTCGACGGCTTTAAGCCGTCGAGTTTTTGCGTGCAGATCTAATCGTGTTTTGAAAATCGGACCTTGCCGCCGGCAAAGGCGCAAGTCCTCGGCTCACTCGAATTCGGCGGCTGCCAGATCCCGCGCGCCAGCGTCGTTGTAAAATTCGATTTGCCGTCCGCCAAGGCGGGAGACTACCCGCCAGCCGTGATCGATCGCAAATTCTTCAATCTCATCCGGCGACATCGATTTCAAAGCGGCCAGCTCGGCTGGATGGGTGATGAAACATTCCGGCTTGGTCGAAAGGACACGCGCAATTTTGTTTTCGACTGCAATAAGGTTCGGGCTCATCGGTGACGTTTTCTTCCGCGAGAATTAATCGGCGTCCGCAGGACGGGTGGGGGTTTGTCAGGCCGATTTAATTTTTCCCGCAGCGCCAGATGCGCTTTGCGAGAGGGAGCGGGACCGCGCACGTTCGGTTTTTCCATCGACGAAATCTAAACGCGAATCGCAATAGTGGAAGATAGATTTCCAATCTGTGCGCCCAGCGGGTTTCAAACCCGCCGATCGAAGACAGCAGACAAGATGTCGGCGGGGCGCACAGGCTGGAAAGCCTATGTTCCTGTCTAAAGCACCTGGGCTTGGCGCGCGCTGGCGCAGCAAGTCCATTCGGTTAAGTTCGAGCAATGTTTTCTGAAACGATCGAATTGCGCGGGCACATCATCGATTCCCTCACCTTGACGAAGATTCTCGATCAGATTGTGACCCAGGGCGCTTCCTTTACCACTGTCGAATTCCGGATTGGACAAAAGCGAGCGGACCAGAGTTTTGCCCGCATCGAAATCACGGCGCCTTCGCAGGAGTCGCTTAATGAATTGATCGCGCGGTTGCGCGAACAGGGCGCGGAAGTGACGCCTCGGAAATAAAGATGCGCGAATTGCTGCTTTGTCCGCCGGATTACTACGGCATCGAATATGAAATCAATCCCTGGATGAGTCGCGCGCGCGGCGCTGAAACCGAGCTGGTGAAATCACAATGGCAGGGTTTGCACAAAACATTGGTGTCGCTCGACAGCAAAATCGAACTCGTGCCGCCGCAACCAAAACTGCCCGACATGGTATTTACCGCCAACGCCGGGCTCACCATCGGCCGCAAATTTATCCCAAGCAATTTCCGCCATCAGGAACGGGCCGGTGAAGCGCCTCATTTCGCGCGTTGGATGGAAGAGCGCGGTTACGAAATTCTTCGGCTACCGGAAAATTTGTATTTCGAAGGCGAAGGGGACGCGCTCTTCGGCGGCGACGCGCTTTTTTGCGGTTACAAATTTCGCAGCGACATCCAGTCGCATCGTGCGGTCGCGGACATGCTCGGTTGCCTCGTCATCTCGGTCGAGCTGGTGGATCCACGGTTTTACCATCTCGACACTTGTTTTTGTCCACTGCCCGATGGCAATGCAATCTGGTTTCCAGCAGCGTTTGATGAATATGGGCAGCGAGCCATTCGCGCGCATGTGCCAGAGTTGATCGATGTCGAAGAAGAGGAGGCGAAATGTTTTTCCTGCAACGCCGTCGTGCTCGAGCGCGACATCGTGCTGCCGCAAGGCGCTCCAAATCTCGTTAAGACCCTAACGACGCGTGGTTATCATTGTCATGAGCTGCCGATGAGCGAGTTCCTCAAGGCCGGCGGCGCCTGCAAATGCCTGACGATGTTTTTGCCGCAAAGAGAAAAGTGTTAAGCAGAGAGCGGTCCTGGAGGCATAAAAATCATTACTCCAACACTCCATTACTCCGCCGTTTTGCCTTTAGCACGGCGTCCATCTTCGCCAGCGGCAAACAATTCACCACATCCTCTTTCATCAGCCAGCCTTTGCGCGCAGCGCCAATGCCAAACCACAAATCCTGCAAACGTGCG
>QHPM01000275.1 GCA_003219095.1 Verrucomicrobiota bacterium | reverse complement strand
CGCGCGTTATCTCGATCTCGCCCCGCAACCCGATTTGATTAAGCCAGCCGCGGGGGGCCGGGTCGCTTCAACCAGCGCGCCGGGACATTGAGCAACCGTTTTAATTTTACATGCAGCTCAAAGTTCTCGCCCGGGCCATTGCGCCACGTCGGGTCATCGGGTCGCTTGATCGCGAAGTGGAAAGCATCGCGTATGACTCGCGGCGAGTGCAGGGCAACACTCTTTTCGTTGCCATCCGCGGTGAGAAAAGCGATGGCCATCAATTCGTCGATCAAGCGATCGAACAGGGAGCGAGTGTGATCGTGGCCGAACGCGAAATTTCGTCGCCGCGCGCGACCTGTCTCGTCGTCGATGATAGCCGGTCGGCGCTGGCTGATTTGTCGGCCGCGTTTTATGGGATGCCGGCGCGCAAATTAAAAATGGCTGCGGTTACGGGCACGAACGGGAAAACGACGACGACCTTTCTGATCAAACACATTTGCGAAAAGGCCGGAATACGCTGTGGATTGCTCGGCACGGTGCAATACGAAATCGGCGATCGCATTTTGCCCGCGATCCGAACCACGCCGGAAGCGCTCGACATTCAGGAATTGCTCGCGCAAATCTTCAACGCCGGTGGCCGCGCGGCCGCGATGGAGGTCTCTTCGCACGCGCTGGCGCAGGAACGAACCCGCGGAATCGAATGGGACGTCGCCGTCTTCACCAACCTTACCCGGGACCACCTCGATTTTCACGGCACGATGGAAAATTACTTCGAGGCCAAAGCGAAACTTTTTCAGGATCTGCCTTCGCAAACGAAAAAAAAAGCGGCCACCGCGGTCATTAACATCGACGATCGTTACGGCGAAAAATTGGTCGGTCGCCTCGCCGGCAAAATTCCAGTCGTGACTTACGGCCTCGGTTTGCACGCCGATTTTCGGGCCTCGAATTATCGGACGGAATTCGCCGGCACCTCCTATCAACTCGATGCGCGCGGCCGAAGTTATCTGGTGCGGGTTCCTTTGATCGGTCGATTTAACGTTGCCAACTCGATGGCGGCACTGGCGGCGGCCGGGGCCATGGGGGTGAATTTGCGCAACGCCATTCTTTCGCTTGCCCGCTCACCGCAAGTGCCGGGACGTCTCGAACTCGTTCCAGCAAAACGCCAATTTCAAATTTTTGTCGATTACGCGCACACCGATGACGCACTGCGCAATGTCTTGAAAACGTTGCGCGAACTGAAGCCGCGCAAACTAATTGTTGTTTTTGGATGCGGCGGCGATCGGGATCGAAAAAAGCGGCCACTGATGGGACGCGTGACGGATGAATTGGCCGACCACGCCATCATCACTTCGGACAATCCGCGCAAAGAAAATCCAGACGCAATTATTAACGAAGTGGAGAAGGGATTTCGCTCCACCCATTACGAAAAAATCGTGGAGCGCGCGCAAGCCATTCGACATGCAGTGGCGATGGCCCAGCCGCGCGACCTGGTTCTGATCGCCGGCAAAGGCCACGAAAAATATCAGGAGTTTGCCGATCACACCATTCCCTTTGACGACATTCAGGTGGCGCGTCGTGCGCTCGACGATCTGCCGGTGCAATTTTAGATATGATATTTCGGCTTTCGAATAACGGAACGCGCAATTGGTTTGTTCAGGGGAGCACACGCGCCTCGCGTGCACTACACGGCGCCTCGCCGCGCAGCGGGAAGGTTGTTCTAGGAAACGCCGGGACGACCTTCAGGTGGAGGTCCATTCGTGCAAGGGAAGTTGCCGGCGAGGGCGCCGGCAACGGCACGCGAGGCGCATGCGCTCCCCAAAATTATTCGCGACACTCCCAATGAATTCGTTGCCGGTCTCAAAGATCGTTAGTTTCTCCGGCGCCGAGCTGGAATCGGGTGATGCGGACGTCGCCATCTCCCGCGTCAGCACCGACTCGCGCACGATCAAACCCGGAGAACTTTTCGTCGCCTTGCGCGGCGACAACTTTGACGCCCATAATTTCCTGGAAGAGGTTGCGAAGCGAGGCGCAGCGGGCGCGATTGTTTCACGGAATCCGCCCCCGGATCTGCCGGAGAATTTCGCGATCGTACGCGCAACCGACACACTCGTTGCTTATCAGGATCTCGCCGCCAATTATCGAAAAACGCTACCGTTAAAAGTGCTCGGCATCACCGGCAGCAACGGTAAGACCTCCACCAAGGACTTCACGGCCTCGATTCTGGGACGCGCGTTTCGGGTCACAAAAACCGAAGGCAATTTTAACAATCACGTCGGTTTGCCGCGCACCATCCTGGAAGCAAATCGCGACGACCAATTTGCAGTTTGGGAACTCGGGATGAATCATCCGGGCGAGATCGCCGCGCTCGCGCGCATCGCCTCGGCCGACGCTGCCATCATTACCAACATCGGGATCGCGCACATCGAGTTTATGGGAACCCGCCAGGCGATTGCGCGAGAAAAGGGTGCTCTCGCGGAAGCGATCGATCCCAGCGGCTTCGTTATTTTCAATGCAGATGATGAGTTCAGTTCTTCGATCGCCAACCGCACACGCGCGCGCGTGATTCTCGCGGGAATCGAGAAGGGAACGATTCGCGCCATTGAAGTGCAACAGACTTCGGGGGGCTGCGAGTTCACGATCGTCGAAGGGGCGCATCGTTGTCGTGCGCAACTGCCGGTTCCCGGATTGCACATGGTGCAAAACGCGATGCTGGCCGTCGCGGCCGGACGGGCCTTCGGCGTTTCGCTGGAGGAATGCGCGGCCGGTCTGGTTTCGGCGCCGCTAACCAAAGCGCGTTTGCAAATTCGCGAGATCAACGGCGTGCAGTTCATCGACGACAGTTACAACGCCAATCCCGATTCGATGAAAGCAGCCTTGCGCACTTTGATGGAACTCGATGCCGACGGTAAGCGCGTAGCCGTTCTCGGCCGGATGCTCGAGCTCGGCGCGGAATCCGAGCGGGGTCATCGCGAGGTTGGCGAAGCCGCGGCTACGCTCGGAATTGATCACTTAATCTCGATTGCCGAAGACACCATTGCGGTTGCCGCCGAAAAAGCGGGACTGGAGAATTCCGCCGTCGCAAAAGACGCGAGCGAGGCGGCTGAGATGTTGAGTGAGATCGTGGGACCAGGTGATCTGGTTTTGATAAAAGGCAGTCGATCTTCGCGTACGGAATTGGTGTTGGACGAATTTGCCAAACTTCAGCCGGTGGGAGGGAACGCCCGATGATGTTCTATCTTCATCGCTTGAGCGATCAGGTCGGCGGCCTCAACGTTTTTTTTTACGTTACTTTTCGCGCGGTCGCAGCGGCCGTGACCGCGTTCGCCCTGTCGTTGGTTTTCGGGAATTTCATCATCCGAAAATTGATTTCGCTCAAGATCGGCCAGCCCATCCGCAGCGTCGAAGAAGTGCGCCGTCTGGCCGAACTTCACGGAGGAAAACAAGGCACCCCCACCATGGGTGGCGTGCTCGTCATCAGCGCAGAGCATGCTTTATCTCGGCGTCCTCGGATTTCTCGACGACTATCTCAAGGTCACCAAGAAAAAATCTGACGGCGTCCCGGGCCGGGTAAAATTGGCTGCCCAATTGGTACTCGCGGCCGTCGTCACTGTGGTTTTTCTCACCAGCCCATTACTGCAGGTCCAGGCGCGCTCGCTTTATCTGCCGTTCTTCAAGGCTCCCGTGATCACCAACATGGGGTGGTTCACCCTCATCTTTTTTGCGGTGGTGATTGTCGGTTCCTCCAACGCCGTCAATCTGACCGATGGTCTTGATGGCCTCGCCATCGGTTGCACCGTCACGGTCGCGCTCGCCTACGCTTTTCTTACTTATGCCGCCGGCAACTTCAAGATCGCGGAATATTTGCAGGTCCCGTTCTATCCTTTCACCGGTGAGCTGACGGTGGTTTGCGCCGCGCTCGTCGGGGCCGGGCTTGGGTTCCTCTGGTTCAATTGTCACCCCGCCAAAGTTTTTATGGGGGACACCGGTTCGCTCGCCATCGGCGGAATGATCGGCGTCGTCGCCATTTGTTGTAAGCAGGAGTTTCTCCTCGCCGTCGTCGGTGGTGTTTTCGTTCTCGAGGCGATCTCGGTCATCATGCAGGTCCTGAGTTTTCAACTGACCGGACGCCGCATTTTCGCGATGTCGCCTCTTCATCATCATTTCGAGCTCGTCGGATGGAAGGAAAACACCGTCATCGTTCGGTTTTGGATTTTGTCGGCCGTTTTTGCACTCCTCGGATTAGCGACGCTGAAGTTGCGATGAACTCGCGTTACCAAAATAAAAATATCGCAGTGCTCGGCGCGGGATTGAGCGGCACGGCTGCTGCGCTGCTGCTGCGCTCGCATGATGCCAACGTCAGCGTGCTCGACAGCGCGACGGAAAATAAGTTGCCGGCATCGACGATCAAGAACCTGCGTGAACATGGCGTGCGGGTGATCAGCGGCCCGGCCGCGGAAACGAATCACGATCCTTGCGACTTGGTGATTCTAAGCCCTGGGATCGATCCCGATTCACCATTGGCGGAGAATTTTTCGTCGCGAAACGTTGAAATGATCGGCGAGCTCGAGCTGGCCTGGCAATTTTGCGAGCTGCCGCTCATCGCCATCACCGGCACCAACGGCAAGACCACGACAACGGAGTTGATCGCGCAAATGTTGAATGCGTGCGGTCAACGCACTGTGGCTTGCGGCAACATTGGCAAACCACTGAGCGAAGTCGTGCGCGATCAATCGAAGTTCGATGTTCTGACGGTCGAAGTCAGCTCGTTCCAACTCGAAACGATCAAGACTTTTCGTCCGCAGATTGCAGCGTGGTTGAACTTCGCTCCCGATCATCTCGATCGTTATGCCTCGGTCGCGGAATATCGAAGGGCCAAGCTGCGCATCTTTCAATATCAGACCAAGAAGGAGTTCGCTGTCGTAAATGCGAGCGACTACCTGCCGCAGATCGAGGCGCCTCGTCTGACCTTCAGCGCTTACGACGATCGCGCGGATTTTCGCTTGGTGGACGGGACGATTTGTTTCGAGAGGACTCCGGTGTTGCGCTTGGCCGATGCCAAATTGCGTGGTTCGCACAACATTGAAAATTTGATGGCGACGCTCGCGGTCGGACATATCCGCGGCTTAACCTTCGAGCAAATGGCGGCGCCGTTGTGCGCGTATGAACCGGCGCCTCACCGCTGCGAATTTGTCCGGACGATCGGCGGGGTCGATTATATTAACGATTCCAAAGCCACCAATCTGGATGCGGCGGAAAAAGCGCTGCAGGCGCAAATCAAACCGGTAGTTTTGATCGCGGGCGGAAAAGACAAGGGTTTCGATTTCCAACCGCTGCACGATTTGGTGAAGAAGAAAGCGCATACCGCGATTCTTCTCGGTGAGATGGCGAGCCGCATCGCCGATAATTGGCGCGAAGCAACGCGATGTGAAATCGCGGGCTCGCTCGCGGATGCGGTCGAACGCGCCCATGCGGCCGCGAAGACAGGCGATGTTGTCCTCTTTTCTCCCGGCACTTCCTCCTTCGACATGTTCAAGAGTTACGCGGACCGGGGCGACCAATTCCGGCGCCTTGTCCACGCCTTGCCTAAATGAAAGCGATAAAGTTTCCGAAAATCTTTTGGCGCAAAAAGAAATTGCGGGCGGGGACGACGCGCCGCGCCAGCGCTTCCGGTGCTGAGTTCGACGATTTGTCGGAACCCAACATGAGACTTTCGCGGGCGCTTTTGATTGTGCTTTTGCTGCATGTCGTCGCGGTGGCGGGAATCATTGCCTTCAATGCGATCAAGAGCCGGCAGGGTGGAAAAACGCCGTCCGCGAAAATGGCGAAGAAATCGAAGACGATCGATCCGATTCCCGAAGGCGCGAAAGTTTACACCGTCGCGAAAGGCGACAACCCGGTGAACATCGCAAAGAAATTCAAGGTCCCGTACGACGATCTGCTGGCGGCGAATCACATCGATGATCCACGCAAATTGAAGGTCGGGCAGAAGCTCATCATTCCGGTAAAAAGCGCGAAAGGAAGAAAGACTCAGGAATGAGCCCGCGTGTGGAATGCAATTCTCCGGGCAGCGCACGCGCCTCGCGTGTTGGTTACGGTGTCTCGCCACAACACGCTTCCCCTCAGCAACGCATCACGAAAGAAGTCCGTGATCGCGAGGACGCGATCGCCAGCACGCGAGACGCGTGCGCTACCCGCGCATGGGATCCAATCTAATGCAACGCAAGAGCGCTTATTTCCTCTTTCTGGCGGTGCTGGCCATGCTCGTTATCGGAGTGGTCATGCTCTTCAGCACCAGCGCATTCGCCCGCGATGCCCACGGTGACGTTTATTTTTTTATCAAACGACAGTCGCTCTGGCTCGGGATTGGCCTGACCATTTTGATTGCGGCCGCTCTGGTTGATTACCATTTCTGGTACCACACCTGGTGGCTGTGGTTCCTCCTCGCGCTCGGGGCCCTGGCTCTCTGCTTTGCGCCTCACTTCGGACTGCGGATCAACGGCTCGCGCCGGTGGGTCAGCGCCGGCCCAATCACATTTCAGCCATCGGAAATTGCCAAGATCGCAGCAATATTTTTTCTGGCTTGGTGGTTCGCGCGTTTTGAAAACCGGATCCGCAACCTAGTTTTCAGTTTCTTAATACCGCTCGTCGGCGCGGCGCTGCTGATCTCGCTCATCATCACCGAGGTCGATCTCGGTACCTCCGCCCTAATCGGCGCCGCAACCTTGGTGATGATGTTTGTTGCCGGAACAAACGCCATCCTGCTGAGCGCGTTTTCCGGCAGCGCCCTCGGTGGATTTATTTTCATCGCCACCTGCATGCCAGAGCGAATGAGTCGGCTCCTCGCTTTCTTACATCCGGAAAATTACAAACAAGATGCCGGCTTGCAGCAAATGCAGGCGCTGATCGCGTGGGGCAGCGGCGGAATGGAAGGGCTCGGCCTCGGTAACGGCCGTCAAAAAATGCTCTATCTGCCCTACGCGCACACCGATTTCATTTTTCCGA
>QHPM01000119.1:12501-14706 GCA_003219095.1 Verrucomicrobiota bacterium | reverse complement strand
AGTGATTTCCTGAAGTGTTTCCACGATACCTCGACGCTGGAGTCGTCGCAACGGTTGGACCGCTCGCTCGTAGAAAGTGTGAGCATTTTTGGGAGAAGGATTGGATTGCCAAAATCTTCTGCCGACCCCGATTTCTAGTAGTCGCGCTCTGCAGTAATCCGGCTCTAGCACTTCGGCATAATCGCAGTGCGAAGTTTGATAGTCTGGTCTTCGAACGCCTATCCCGCCGGTCAGCTTTCGCACAATGCGCTCGACGACGCTTCCGCCACGTTTGGTGTCACCTCGATCACCTTTGTGCGAGTCGGCAACGGTCCGTTTGCCTCTTTTTCGTGATCGTTCGGTTGGCATTGGTTCTTCCCTGGTTGCCCTTATTCGCGGCAACTCTAGGCTGCCGCTTGAGTAGATGAGCGGCTGAGCAATTGCTGGTAAATCCGCACGTAGTCCTGAGCCATACGTCGATCAGTGAACCTCAGTTCGAATTCGTGGCGGCAGCGAGCACGACTGATTTGATCAATTTTCGCCACCGCTTCCGCCGCGCGATCGATATCCTCGACAATAAAACCTGTTTCTCCTTCAACTATAATTTCGGGGACCGAACCGCGCAGAAAACCGATCACTGGCGTGCCGCAGGCAAGCGCTTCAATCATTACCAGGCCGAACGGCTCCGGCCAGTCAATTGGAAAGAGCAAAGCGGAGGCGCCGCCGAGCAGTTTGTTTTTTTCCGCATGACCAACTTCGCCGATGAACTCGATGAAGGGTTCGTTCAGCAGATGCTTGATGTGTTTGTTAAAGTAGTAGCGGTCGACACGATCGATCTTGGCCGCGATCTTGAGCTTGCGACCGACTCTCCGGGCGATCTCAATCGCGCGGTCCACTCGTTTTTCTGGCGAAATCCGTCCGAGAAAGAGCAGATAGTCCTCCGGCTTTTCCTGGAAGCTGAAAGAGTCGGCCGGTATCCCATGGTAAACCGTTCCCACCCATTTTGCTTGCGGCAGTGGGCGCCGCTGGGAATGCGAAATAGAGACAACGGGCATATCCGTGAACTGGTGATAAAGCGGCGGCAGATCGGGCAGGTCGAGCCGGCCGTGCAATGTGGTCACGTGCGGAAACGAAGCGCGACGCGACATCGGGAAGTGAAGGTAGTCGATATGGAAATGAACAATGTCGAATTGGTCGAGACGCTGAAAGACCTCCTCCAGCATGACGATATGATGGGAAAGTGAGTCTACTGCCTTGCCCGATCGCAGTGATCGTTGACAGATTGGAACCAGGCGCGCGGCTGTCTTGGAATCGCCACTGGCGAAAAGCGTAACCTCTTCGCCTTGCCGCACGAGTTGTTCCGTCAACTAAGAGACAACGCGCTCCGTTCCGCCGTAACGATGTGGCGGTACGCTTTCGTAGAGCGGAGCTACCTGGGCGATTTTCATGACTGCAAGATGACCTCCATCTTTCCCTCCAACCTCTGAACTTTCGCAGCGACCTGATCGTCTGAGCGTGTGAATAGTAAATCAACTGAGCCCTGGCCGACGCGCAACCCACGGACTTCTACCTGATTGACGTTCTCGGGCAGCATTGGACGCACGATTCGTAGTTTTGATTCAAACCCATCGCCTTCCAGTCCCAGCGCGGTGGTGAGAAGATAAGGAACCGCGCCCGCGGACCAGGCCTGGGGCTGACATGCCACGGGGTAGGAGACAGGAATGCCGTAATCTTGTTGGGCGAAACCGCCAAAGAGTTCCGGTAAGCGATAGGATTGAAAGTGAACAGCAGCGTCGATGAGACCGCTCATGATCCTGAGCGCCTCGTGATCGAAGCCATAGCGCTTAAAGCCGGCTGCAATAAGAGAATTATCATGCGGCCAAACAGTGCCGAGATGATATGCAAGAGGGTTATAGCGAAGAGCTGCGCTCGTCAGGGTGCGCACGCCCCAGCCATTGAACATCTCGTCAGAGAGCAACCATTTGGCGATTTTACCGGCGCGTTGCGGCTGAGCGATTCCAGACCAGAGCGCGTGCCCGGCGTTGGAGGAGAGGACCGCGGCCTGACGATTGCCTTGTTGCAGTGCGAGTGCGTAGTAGCCATCGTCGACCCAGAAATCGCGGTCGAAACATTCACGCAAGCGTTCGGCTTGTTCCTCCAGAGCGGATGCCCGCTGTTCCTCGCCGACGCGACGAAAAAGCGCTGCCATCTCGATTTTCGCCTGAT
>QHPM01000119.1:2091-12431 GCA_003219095.1 Verrucomicrobiota bacterium | reverse complement strand
CGTACTTTATATATCCGTCACCATCTACGTTCCCGTATTGTTCAATCCAATTAAGGGCCGCCTCGATTTGTGGCCGCAGCTCCTTAAACAACCGCGTCTCACCGCTCCAAGTGGCGTGTCTTCCGACGAGCACGAGCCACAGCGGCGTGGCGTCAACAGTCCCGTAATAGGGCGTGTGAGGTATCTCACCGAGATGCGCCATCTCGCCTACCCGCAACTCGTGCAGGATCTTGCCGGGCTCTTCCTCTCGCCAACGGTTTAGTTCTTTACCCTGATATTTGGCTAGTAAACGAATGGTGTGCTCGGCGATGCCCAGGTCGTAAGCCAGCGTCTGTAGTGCGGTGATGATGCTGTCGCGGCCGAACAAGGCCACGAACCATGGCACCCCGGCAGCAAAATAGCTGGCGCCCTCATCCAAAGTACAGCGCAGCATTCTCAAGTCGTTCAGAGAACGGTCCATGACCCGGCCCAAAAGAAGACTGTTGGTGTGAATTTGTGTGTTTTGCTCCGGCCAGCCCTGCCTCAATTCCCGGCTCTCTCCCAATTTGATTTCAGGCGGCCGGCCCGCGGCTCGCTTCTGGCGTTCACTAGCAGAAAGGGCCACGGACACGCGCAACTGCTGAGACCCTCTCGGCGCAAGTTCGATACGATAGTTGGCCCCTTTAGGGCGCATTCCGGCGGGGAGCGGAGAAAAATGGATCACTGTTTCCCGCGCAATCTCATCAGCGCCATCATAGCGGAAGGACAACGCGCTGTTTTCCCAGACCGGCGGATGCCGCCTTCCTTGCTTGCCTTGGAAAAGGCCGCGGATCGCAAATATGTCTTCGAAGTCCGCCTGGAATTGAAATTCAAGAGAAAAGCTAATCAGATCGCTGGTCAGGTTTCGCAGTAGAAGCGTATCGACAAGCGTCAAATCTTCGGTCGAAGCGACCCGTTCCCAACGAATCTCGACTGAATGTTTCACGAGCCCATCCAAGCCCGGATTGGATAGTCCGAGCGTGGCCATGAATCCACGATCGGCATTACGGACCAGCATTTCCGGTTTCCTGCCGTTGATCTTGAGCTCATAGCCGTTAAGAAAACGACAATCGTGGTAGTAGAGGCCGAATCCGTGTCCGGAAGCCAACGGAACGGTGCCATCGGGCTCACTGAGGAAGAATAGATTTCCGTTCTTGATGACGAGCGCTTCAGCGACGTTGCCTCGGATCGAGTGAACCTCTGGGACGAGATTCGGGATTTCTTCTCCGGCGGTGGAGTCGCTCGGGGCGGCGAGGATGTGCCCATGTTTAGTCATGATTCAGGTGAGGAGATAAATGTTTTGTTGGAAATGCCAGCTCTGCAAACTCTACGCCAAAAATCGGGCTTGAAACTGCGGTTAAAATTTAGAAAACCTCAGCAGCACGGCTGTTCAGAAAACGATTCCCATCAATTCATTTTGGTACCTTTAGTTACCGAGCTAAGCCTCGCTTGAGGACCGATAGGTAAATACCTGACGATCCATTTTTTGCCCGTCGCGTGGCAGGAACCATCCGCAAATCGGGCAATTACTGGAGACGCAAGCAAAACCAAAACAAAATGAAAGGGAATATTATGAAACAATTATTGGCTCTCATCTGCGGCGCGATCCTTATCGTCGCCTACGCTCAAGCGCAAACCGAACCCCCTTCGTCAACGACAACGTCAAGCCCCGCGACAACGTCAATGACGAGCACTGGTTCAACCACCAGCAGTGCGGGAACCGTGACTGATTATACGCCCGGAGCGGCGATCACTCTCGACCCTGGCACGGGGAAGCCGATGCGCTTCGTCATTGGTCAGAAGGTCCAGGTTCTCGGGCCCGATGGCAAAGTGATCGCGAACACTGACGTCAAGAAAAACGCCAGGGTTCACCTGCGCCTGGGGCAGGAAGGAGATCGTACGGTGGTGGAACAGATCAACGTGGAGAGCTCCAGTAGTAATTACTAAATCAGAGCCGACTGGGCGCGGCGAAGAAGACTTCGTCAGCGCCCCGGCGGTCTCGGGCACGATGAGACGGCCCGATCCGCACTGACCAGACGTTACCGAGCAACGATTTGAATTGCAGCGGCGGGTGAAAGGGATCTCTTTGCCAGAGTCGGTACTTTTCCCGAGCGGGCATCTGCACGTGCTCAGGCAAACGATTGAAATGTGTCCAGAAAAGGCGGTGCGTCCGAGATGTCACGCCATCTCGCGCAGCTTTCCTGCGCGGATGTCCTCGTCCACTTCGTGCAGGACATGGTCCAGCTTGCCCGCAGCAACATCGCGTTTCATCTGCTCATCCCATTCGTCGTCTTTCCAGCCATGGAGCCAAGCCGCAAGTTCCGCTCGCTCTTCAAACGAAAGCTGTTCAATGGCGGTCTTGATTTGGTCAACGCTCACAGGCTTACGATAGGCAAAAACGCCTTTCACAGCAACGCGCGAACGTGACGACGGAGGTCAGAGAACAGAAATCAAACATCAGAGAACGATCACGGTTCTGATGTAATCGCTGGATTTCTCAACCTCATCCAGTGCGTCGTTGATCTGCGCAGCGTCAAGATCGATTGAGCGCAGTGTACCTTGCGGGAAGCAGAGTTTCCCGTTTCGTGCGAGTTGCATCAGCAATGGCAGTTCGGTTGCGAGATGATCGGAGACGCCTAGAATCTCGACTTCCTTATTGATGACCTCGGGATATGGAAGAACGGACATTGATTCCGCAGTTAAACCGACGAGCGCAGCGCGGCCGAAAACGCCGAGCGATCGGACTGCCTGCCCCATTGTAATAGCCGAGCCAACCAATTCGATCGAGACATCCACTCCTTTTCCGTCGGTTGCTTTTCGAATCTGGTCGACGGGATCTCCCGCGGTTGCATCGATCGCAACGCCTCCAAACGCCGAGATGGAATCGAGTTTGGCCGGTTTGATATCGACAACGTATACCTCACGGCAGCCGAACGCTTTTGCCAGCTGAAGAGCTGAAAATCCCAATCCGCCAAAGCCGAAAATAGCAACAGACTGATCGGGTTTAAGACGCGCCTTGTTCAAGGCATGAAGCGCAGTCGCCGAAGAGCACATCATGATTGCTCCCAGCTCGAATGGAATCTCGTCCGGAAGAAGGAAAACATTTCGAGCAGGGACTTTGATAAACTCGGCATAGCCTCCGTCGCGATGCTTTCCAATCATTTGCCCTTTGCTGCAGAATTGTTCGTGACCGCGACGGCAAAAATCACAGCTACCGCAGCTGACCAGATAGTGCACATATACGCGGTCTTTCGGTGAAACGTGGTGGACCTCTCGGCCCACAGTTTCCACACGTCCTGCTACTTCGTGCCCGAGAGTCACAGGCAACGGATCGATTGGCGAAATCCCGGCACGATAATGCGCATCGGAGTGGCAAATCCCGCAGGCTGCGACTCGGACCAGGACTTCGGACGGGCCGATCTCTGGAAGCGGGACCTCGGCATCTTCCAGTGGTGCGCCGGTCTTCACCAGTTGGACAGCTCTCACATCGAGAATCTAGTATTCGGGATCCAGCATCGAAGCAAACACCAAACGTCGAACGCTGAACACCGATCTCTGATCTAGCGAATTCCCGTAGCGGATGGCGACCAAGAGACGTAGGTTGCAACGATAATTTTTTAGATGAACTCGACACAACTGGATGATCACGGCGTATTGGTGACTTGCCCGAAATGTGGCCAACGGAATCGTCTTAAATACGACAAGCTTGCCGGCACCGGACGCTGCGGAAAATGCGGGACCGAGCTAACCGCACCGGGCGAACCGATCGATGTGGCAAGCGATCTCGCTTTCGATGCCTTAACGACACGATCGGCTCTTCCGGTGTTGGTGGATTTTTGGGCGCCTTGGTGCGGTCCGTGCAAGATGGTCGCGCCGGAACTCAACAAGGTCGCGCGCGAAGGCGCGGGGAAATGGCTCGTAGCAAAAGTCAATACAGAGAGCGCGCAAAATCTGGCGCGCCGTTTCCGCATCAACGCCATTCCAACGATGGCTTTGTTCAAGAATGGTCTGGAAGTAACACGACAAGTCGGTGCGATGGCCGCGCCGGCGATCCGCAAATTTCTGGAACCTTACCTCAAGAATGGGAAGAGCTGATTCCCGTTAGGCGATTCACTGGATTGTAATCGTCTTGGGATCGAACGAAAGCTTGGGATACCGGGGATCCATCTCGTTGGGTCGACCATCCGAGCCGCGGTTTCATTCGCAAATCTTCGCGACTTAGCGTCTTTGCGAGAGATCTTAGGCTCAGAAAGGGTTTCACGCGAAGGCGCGAAGACGCAAAGGGACAGACACCTCCGATCTCTGAATGACTATCGGTCAGCTCCGAAAAATCTTTGCGCCAGCAACATGCCAATCGCCATTGCCGGCACGAAGAACAACGCTTCGATTCGAAGAGCGCCCAGATTGGCAAGCGCAGGTCCAGGGCAGAACCCGCCCAATCCCCAGCCGACCCCGAAAATCGCGGATCCGATTACAAGCCGATAGTCGATCGGCGACGATCCGGCCGAGGGTAGTTTCAAGCCGTCGAAACGACGTAGTATCACCATTCCCAATCCATAGACGCCCACTGCACCAGCCATGACAAAAAGCAGCGCCGGGTCCCAGGCGCCAAAAACATCGAGAAATCCGATTACCCGCGCGGGATCGGTCATTCCCGAGACAGCAAGTCCCGTCCCGAAAAGGCCGCCGGCCGCCAAAAACAGAACCAATTTCCCTGCCTTCATAAGACCATTCTATTATAGATGAAGACGGTCACCATCGCTGTCGCCACAAAGATGAGGGTTGCGGCGATTGAATCCTTCGCGCCCATCCCGATCCCGCAAACTCCGTGACCGCTGGTGCAGCCACCGCCGAGACGAGTGCCAAATCCTACGAGCAGACCCGCAACAAACATGACAACGAGCGGGCGCATCGGTCGGAAAAGCGCGGCACTTTGCCATAGGGCAAAACTCAACGCCGCGCCGCCAATCAGGCCGGAAAGAAATATCCCGCGCCATGCCTTATCCGGCGTCGCTGCCACGAGGAGGCGGCCGAACACACCGGAAATGCCTGGAATTTTTCCGCTCAACACCGTCGCGAGTAGGCTGGCGAGACCGATCAGGATTCCTCCAATCAGCGCGTGCCAGAGTGTGTAGTGGTTCATGGACAGGAATCGGTCCGGGGTTAGCCACCTTCGCACAAGCTACGGCGAGCCAAGGAGGACAGAAATTAACGGCACGGTAAGACGTGCGCCACGTTTTTTCGTGATACTCAGGGAATCCTGTTTGCGAATTACATCGAGGAGATCCCGGTTGTAGGGGCGGCCGTGTCGGCCGCAGAACGAAGAAGTAGCCTGCGGGAACCCTCGCCTTTTGTTACACAACGGCAAAGCTCGTCGTCAAGTCGTTTTCACAAAGAGGCTCCAATGTCGGCTCCGGGTCGAACGCAGACATTAAGTTATGCCGTATCACGACGTGATGCAGCTAGGGCGTTCGACGATCAAGCCCAGGCCTGAACCTACGCCGTGGGCGAGCAGCTGCAGCGCTGACCGTTTTGCTCTCGCATATCGCCTCAACTACTCAAGTCCGCGCGACCGGGTGCCATACTACTCCTTATTCAGGTAGTGTTTTTCTAAGAATTCGGACCTGAACTTTTGTGGCGGAGTGGGAATATCTGGCCGCCCTTCTGGCGTAAAGTCCATCAGATTCCAATACGGCCACACCGTGTCGACATGATTCATCGAGGTTTCAGTTCCCCAGAAGTGAAAAATCTTTCCATCCTGCTTCCTGAATACATGCATCACTGGCCATTGCATATCATCAGAGTCTCCTTGGCACTTGTAATCGGCTTGATAGGGAGACTCCGATCCGGAAACCAGCGCAATCTGCGACCACCCACGTTTTTTGGCCCACGCATTGATTCGTTCGGCCGGGGCTTTGGCAATTGCGACAAATGCGGCGTTTTGGGTGACCTGATACCAGGTTCGATCAAACCCATCGACCAACGACGTACAGGAAGGACAGGGATTGTCCCAGTTCGGACCGTACATCCATGAGTAAAGCAGGAGCGTGTTCTTGTCTCCAAATAGCTCGGAGAACTTCACACTCTTTCCTACTTTCCCATCGTTGGCCCATTGGAAGACGTAGTCCTCTTTTAACTGCCCGCCGGGAGGAAGTTTGCGGCGTTTTTCCGCCACAGACTTTACTTTGTCGACAAGTTCTTGTTCGTCTTTGAGCAATGATTCGCGCGCATCGCGATACTCTCTACTTTCGTTTGGATACTGTAGTTCACTCATGTTCGTCTCCTCTTTGAAACTAGTATTCGAAACGTTCTCTAGATGGCTGCTCGCGACCGAAAGTTGTCGTTTGTCCATCCACAATATACCTCGCAAAGACAACTGCCACATCGAGGATTATACGGAACGTTTCCGCTTAATCTTATTATAAGCTGCTTTGTTGCGATAATGACGCAATGATGTTTAAGGCACCAGTTGACGTTGGCCATTCGGTTGTCGGTTGCGGCCGGCACGGCCGCCGCTACACATCGCGACCCGCTGGTCTGGCTCAGACCTATTTCGTTTCGGCGGGCGCGGGTGGTGAGGCTGGAAGGTCGGAGTTCCAGGTATCCGTTCCACACTTCCACTTCCCATCGGCCTTCTTTTCCCAAACCTCGACGTATTTGCCTTTATCGGTGGCCGGCTTCCCAGTGGCGTCGTTCATGGTCAGTTCATAAGTGCCGCTAACGAAGCCAAGGTCGCCCGATTTCGCCACTTCCACTTTGGTTGCTTTCCAACTTATGACAAGGCCGGGACTGGCGAGCATGTCCTGCCATATCTTCTTGATTTCCTCCTTAGTGGTTGCGATTGGAGCGTTCGGAGGCAACACGATAGCATCGGCGGAGTAGTAGGAGACCGTTTTGTCGAGGTCTTTGCTTCCGGCAGCTTTCGACCAAGCGGCATCAGCGTCACGGAGAGCCTGTTCAGTCTTCGTGTCCCCGGCCAGGCAGACGGCTGCTGCCGCAAAACCAAGGGTAAGAGTGAGTACCAGCGTTTTTATTCTCATCGCATCATCCAGCGGGAAATTGAATGTGGCGTCAATGTTTTTTATCGACGGCCAGACTCTAAAAACTGAAACGCTGAAAAGCTGAGAAACTGAGATAAGCTAGTTCTTGGAATCCAGATCGAGCATCGAGAATCCAGCCATCCAGGCGCAGGGAATAATTGCTATTGACGCCAACCGGCACTTCTGCCGGAATCCCCGCATGATCAAAACTCGAATTGCAGTAATGGCTTTGGCTCTGTCGTTTATGGCGACAGCAGCCTGTTTTGCGGCCAATCCGCATATGGGGACGTGGAAGCTCAATGAGGCGAAGTCGAAACTCGCGTCAGGGATGGGCAAGAGCACGACGGTCACTTACACGGAGCAGAAGGACAAAATCAAGGTGGCGGTGGATGGTGTAGACAAGGATGGGAAACCAACTCACGGCTTTTGGGTCGGCAAATTCGATGGGAAAACCTACCCAGCGAAAGGGAATATGTCTTGGAACTCTGCCGCCTACAAAGAGGTAAACGAGCGGACCAACGACATCACCACTTGGAAGGACGGCAAAATGGTCTGGTCAGGCAGGATCTCAGTGGCGGCAGATGGCAAATCGCGCACCGTCACGATTAACGGAACAGACGAGAAGGGGAAGAAGTTCACGAGCAAGGCGGTTTACGATAAAGCATAACTAGGGTTCGGGTTTCAGGATTTAAGCAAACGCCGAACATCCAACGTCGAACATTCAAAGCCGAAAGTAGGGAGCGAGGTAAACTCTTAACGCCACTTGTCGCGCCGTAGCCCGGCAGCTGCCGGGCGAAGGCGGAACGTCCAATTCAGAAGTATCCAGTAGCCAATGGACGGACTCGCCGTGCCTGGTAGCTAGGGTGTTGTCAGGCAGACCGCTATTCGTTCACAGTGGGAGCGAAACGCTGAAATCTGAAATTTAGCGGCGCCGGTAGGTTCCCGTTTACCAAGGTGGAGAGTTCGGCCCAACGTTTGCGAGATAGCCGTCGATTCCGCACACGCGCCCGGCGCGACCGAGGAAAACGACGAGCGCGATGAAAAAGACCGCCGCGTCTTCGCTGTCCGGCGACCAGAACATGCGGCCCTCGGCCAACATGTAATTCAAGAACAAAAACATGGCGACGGCGGCGCCGACGCGCGTCATCGTGCCGGTGAGAAGTGAAAGCGCGGCCACCGCTTCGCCCGTCATCACGAGATAACTGAATAAAGTCGCATGCGGGATGACGATTTGTTGGACGAACTGGAGGTAAGGCGCGGACGCGCGGCGCGTGGTAACACCGTGAAGAAACCGGAGCATTTCCGTCGCGAATGGATTGTCGCGGGTCAGCTTGCCGAGAACCGTGATGAACAAAATCACCCCGAGATAGACGCGCAGGATGACGAGCAGCGCCCGCGGGACGAAACGCGGCAACGTGACGTTGCATCCATTTTCCTGAGACGATCCGAGCGCTACTGGCAAATCAAGCGCGGTGTTCATTGTCATTGCGTCGCAGGCTTCGGCTTCAATTCCCAGAGCACGTTGATGATTTTCCAGTCGCCGTTGAATTTTCCCATTTCGAGATAGTCGATCCAATCGGACGCGACGATTTTCACGACCGCGGCATTGTTGTAGCGATCGAGAATTGTTATCTCTTTCAATTGTCGATCTTGCGGCGTCTTTTTTCCGCCGCCGTTGCGGGTGCGCTGGACGAGCGCCATCGCGCCCATGTAATTGAATTGGCTAAGGCCTGTTTTCGAATCGGTCGAGATCATGCGCTTGGCCAGCTCGGGATGAAGCGCGCGCTCCATGCGCGCGGCGTCGCCGGCGTACCAACCCTCGATGTAATCGAGGGCCGTCTTCGTGATCGCGGCGTTGTCATCGGAAGCGCCCGTCTGGGCAAAAGCGAGGGCGTTCAACAAAACGCTGACAACTGAAATACCGAAAAGCTGAAATCTTAAAGTCATTTGCGTCTGATTCTTTTCTTTGGGCGTTTCAGGTGCCGGAAGTGGCGACGATATTGTCCCGGCGCAATTTTTAGAGCGCGCTGGAATACGTTGCGCATCGAATTGACGTTTCCAAAGCCGCACTCGCCGGCAATCGTTTCCATGCTGTTCTGACTCTCTTCTAATCGCCGGCGTGCGACTTCGACGCGAAGGCGTTCGACAAACTTTGCGGGCGTGGTCTTCATCTCTTTGGTGAAGACCCGGGCGAAATTGCGTGGACTCATCGCGATCCGTTGCGCCAGCACGGGCACAGTGAGCGGCTTGTTCAAGTTGTCCAGCACCCACGACTCGAGCTCACGGAATGGTTTGCGGTCGGTCAGTTGCAGAGACAGCGCGGCGCTGAATTGCGATTGTCCACCTGGCCGTCGCAGATAAAGCACAAGGTTGCGCGCGACCTGCAGCGCCAGTCGCGAACCATAGTCTTCTTCCACCAGCGCCAATGCCAGGTCCATTCCTGCGGTGACTCCGGCCGATGTATAAACATTCTCGTCGCGAATAAATATTGGATTGGGATCAACGTCGGCGCGCGGCGCCCGTTTGATCAAAACGTGACACCAATTCCAATGCGTGGTGGCGCGACGGCCATCGAGCAAACTGGCTCGAGCAAGCAGCATCGCGCCCGTGCAAACCGACCCAATTCGCCGGATTCGTCCCGCGATCTTTTTCAGCCAGCGCACGATGTCCGCGTTGATTTCATCCTGCTCAATCGCATTGCCGCCGGCGATGAGCAGGGTATCGATCTTGCCGCGCACTTCTCGAAAAGTTTTATGCGCAGTGATGCGCACGCCGCAATTCGTCACCAGAGATCGTTGAGACGAGGCGCTGATAACTTCGACGGAATAGATCGGAGGAGAACCGGGGTTTTGTTTGCCGAACATTTCCGCAGCGCGGGCAAAGACTTGTAGCGGCCCGACCAGATCGAGAATCTCGGTCCCCGGCGCGGCCACGAAAACGATGCGGCGGGTACGGCGCGAAGCGCCACTGCCATTGTTTTGATTACGACTCATTGAACTTTCCCGGCCGTAGCGTTCACGAATTTATCCGGAGCGGAGTCGAAAGTTTTCTTATCGTCGTCGGAGCAGAAGTAATAAGTCTTGCCCTTGAAAACTGATTTCGGCGCGGTCGCAACATCGACATCCATCCCGCAGACCGGGCAAAGTGGATGTTCGGCGGTCGAAACCGGCGCCACCGCGTAAACGCTATTTGAATCAGGATTCATCCAACCTTGCCCCTGGTATTCCATCTGGTAGGCGGTCTTCTCGGCGACTTCGCGGCCGTAGTAGCGCTCGACCACGT
>QHPM01000119.1:0-2063 GCA_003219095.1 Verrucomicrobiota bacterium | reverse complement strand
CGCGGTGTGATGTGTAGTCGCGGATTTGCCGGACAACAGTCCACTCTTGGCGAGAACAAACGCACCGGTGCAAACCGACATGGTGACATCGGTGTCTTTGCTCGACTTGCGAATCCAATCCAGCATCGCCCGGCTCGGTTCGCTTTGCGCCGGGATAACAATGACTTTTGGCGCGGGCGCGTTGGCGAAAGTGTAATCCGGAACGATCTGCATCCCGCCGCTGGCATGAATGGGTTTCGTTGTCTCAGCCACCGTGTAAAGGCGGAATGGATGCTCCATGCTGCCGGGAACCATGACATCGCGGAAAACTTCCCACGGTCCGCAAAAGTCGATGACCACTGCGCCATCTGAAATGATGAAGGCAACCGGAATATCTCCTTTGGCTGGAGGCTTGAGCGGGTTTGTCGTGACCGCTTTTTGATTATCGCCCGAGCTGCCGGCGGTTTCGGCCGGAGCTGCATTCGCGGAAAGCTCACTGATGACGAAAAGCGCAATCGCGCCGCGTAAGCCGAAGTCCACCGCTCTTTTGAATAGCTCTCTGCGATTCAGCGTATTTGTTTGTGCATTCATGACAGTAATCATCTCGCTGCACGCAATTGGCAGCAATGCCAATAATCATCACGTTTCTGCCAGCGCCCGCTATTTTTCTCTATCCTTTGATTTCCGAATGTCGAGCTTGGCGCAGTGTCTGAAATTCCTCGACACAAACGACACAGTTTCCTCTGTCCAATCCAGTTGGCGGAATATTGATCGGTTGCCGCGCGAACTGCCAGATCGCGATGAGCGGACCTAGAATTAAAAGTGGATAGATTGCCACCTCGAGCAGGTTGCGGCTCCTTTCTTCCGAGCGAACCAACAGCGCGTAGGCAGACTCCTGATGTTCGTCTTCCAGTTGATCTTTAGTGTCTAGTTGTGCATTCATGACACCTACCTTCCCGGGACAAACGATTGGCCGCGATGACAATGGTCATCAAATTTCTGCCAGTCCAAGACCGGATTCGGCGCTTCTTGACTCTCGGCGATTGGATCCTCGCCGGTTATTGGAATTCGTTCACTTTGGTTTCTCTTCGCAGAGTTTTTGGAAGCGCGGATCGTTGCGGAGCGGATCGAACATTGGATCGAGCCGAAGCAGCGCAGGAGTCAGCGAGCCTGGTATCGAAAGTAGTTTCTGTAACCCAGCAATGGCGCGGTCGGGTTCGCCAATGCCCGCCGCAACTCGGGCGAGGGTCTCGATCGGACCGGGGCCATCTACCGCGTCCTTCTCGATCGGATTCGCGGCAATGCCGCGTTCGGCTAGAGCCAATGCGGCGGCTTTGTCACCAAGCTCCATGTTGATCAGCGCGAGATCGTCAAGCAGACTAAAATTTTCCGGTTGTTCTTTGAGAAAAGATGCCAGTTCGCTGCGCGCCTCTCGCCAACTTTCTTGCGCGGCGGCATGATCGCCGGCGACTTCTTGCGCCCAACCTAACCAAGAGCGCAGTTCGCCATTGTAAAAACCCAATGCTGGATCAGGCTTGGCAAGTATTTCCTTTAGCCGAGGAATGATTGGGGCTGGCTGGCGCTCCAGGATAACTTGGTAAACTTGTGTTTCTAACGCATAGGATTCGTCGGTGTTCGGATGCAGCGGAGCTAGTAGTGCAGCAGCACGCGGGAGGTCGCCCTCGGCTTGTGCGATAACCGCTTTTTGCACGAGGGTATCCAGGTTGTCCGGCATGATATCTAGAACCTGGTCAAGCTTTCGTAGCGCTTCTGGGAAACGACGAAGGTCGGTATAGGAACGCGCGCTCTGGGAGAGTATGTGGACGTTGCGCGGGTCGAGGCGCTCAGCTTCGTTGAAGTATGACTCGCTCCGGTCCCACTGGCCTTGCCTGCGTGCGACATAGGCCAGCGACTCAGGAATCCCGCTGTTATTGGGCAGGAACTGACGTGCTTGCTCAAGGTAACGCACCGCAGTGTCGTAATCTTTTATGCAGGCGTAGTGGTAATAGCCCTTGGCATGCAGCCCCTCGCCGAGATTGGGCTGAAGAGTGAGAGCGATTTCGGCTGCCTGCCGTGCCTCTTCT
>QHPM01000274.1 GCA_003219095.1 Verrucomicrobiota bacterium | reverse complement strand
GCGCATGGCTTTGCGCCCACGCGGTGAAGCTCATTTTTCTTTTTGGACTTCCACCGCCATGCCCTCTTCCAGCTCGGAATTGCCGACGGTCACGACGGAATCGTTTTCGTGCAGATCATCGCTAATGATTTGCACTTCATCGGGATTTTGCAGGCCCAGCTTCACGGCGTGCTTTACTGCTTTGCCGTCGGCGACGGTGAAAATGTCGTAGCTGCGCGATTCGTTGGGAAGGGCGGCCGAGCGCGGCACAACCAGCGCGTTCTTCTCCGTGTGTTGAACCTCCCCGCGCACATAACCGTCGAGCAAGAGCTTCGTTCCTTCCGGGACGGACACGTAAGCGTCGACAAGTCGCGTCGCTGGATCGATCCGGCGCGTGATCAGCCGAACCGATCCTTCCGCTTGCGACGCAGTCGGATCGTTTATCGGAAAGATCGATATCGCCGCCCCGGGCGGCACTGCCGGTAAATCTTCCGCTTCCACTCCGAGCTTCACTTCGATTTCATTTTCAGCGACGATCTCAATCAGTGGATTGCCGGCGGGAACGATTTGCCCGTCTTGCACATCAACCTTGGCCACCACCCCGGCCTGGCCCGCGCGAATGCGATTGTCGCCGCCGGCCCCGGCGCGCTGCAAGGTAGTCAGCTGCGCCTCGGCATCGCGCGCCGTCTTTTCCGCGGCGCTCAAATCTTGGTTGGTCGCGAGCTTCAGATCAAAACGCTCCCGGGTTTGCTTCAGTTCCTTTTGCGCGGCTTCACTCGCATTTTTCGCCTGTTGCATTTGCAATTGTGCCGCCGGGCTGGGCTCAATTTCCGTTAGCGGATCGTTCTCCTGCACAAATTGACCTGGCGCGACGAGGATGTGGCGGACCCGGGTTTCAAACGCCACCGAAACGGAGTGCGTTTTGCCGGGCTGCGCGACGACGCTGCCATAAACAATGGTCTTTTCGGAGATGACTTTGCGTTGTACTTTCGCTACCTGCACTTGCGCGATTGGCCCGGTCTTCTTTTCGCCCTCGCCGATGCCGAAGCGCTTTAGCACAACGACGATGAGGGCAATGACGACCAACGCGATGACGGCAATGATAATTCGGTTCTTCTTCATTTCCCCTTCAACGATCCATTTGATGGCAGGTAGCGGCCCGAAGCGATTTCCAGCGCAGTGTGCGCTTCGAGCAGTTGCTGCTGGAGCTTGATTAACTGAATTCGCTTTTGCAGCAAGGTTCCGCGCGCAGTGTAATAGCTAAGCACATCTACGTTTCCTTGTGCTCGCGCCGTTTCGGCGGAGCTGACCAGTCGCTCGAACACCGACAACGCTTCCTGCGCGGCACTTACTTGCCGATCTAACGAGCGAATATCGGCGATAGCAACCGCGAGATCGGAGCGTGCCTCAAAGACGCGCTGATCATATTCATCTTTCAATCGCTGTCTGGTCGCACGCTCTGTCGCGATGACGCCTTGATTGCGATCAAAGATCGGCACATCGACGGAGATATTGAAACCACTGGTGTGCACGTTGGTGGTGTCGCTCGCTCGCACAAACGTCGCTGACATTTTCGGGAACTGCGTCAGAATCGCGGCGCGCACCGTTGCATCCTGACTTTCATAGCCCTGGCGCAATCCAAGCAGATCATCATGCTCGTTCGCAACATCGACGTGTGTCGGCAAAACGAGTCCTGCTCGCAAGCGGATATTCATCGCCGGCTCCGCTCCCAGGACCTTGTTCAAGCCCAGGCGCTGCCGCCCAAATTCCTGCTCGAGTCCAAGCATGGTCGCGAGCGAATCCTGACTGGCTGACTCGACCGCAGAGAGATCGAGCACTGTTTTCTCATGTTTATTTAGCGCCTCCCGCATGGCGCCGGTGCTCTCCTGCAATCCGCCGTTCGACTCCCGAGCGCGCTGGACCTGCGCATCCAGCGCGAGAACCCGATAAACCGCCACGCGCGCATTCATCGCCACCTGCCATTCCTGCCAGGCAACATCCAGGTCAACCGATCGAAGATTCTTTCTTGCGGCCGTTTGCTTTGGCAAAAACGGAACTAGCGCGCTGAACTCCCAGCCGGCGCTAAAGGTATAACCGGTCGTTGTCCCGACGGTGTTGCCACCGGTAACAAAGTCGCGCGCATATGAAACCACCGGGTTCGGAACAATTCCGGCCTGGATTAATTGCGCGACCGCAAGTCCGCGCCGATCGCGAATAGAACGAAGCGCCGGATTTGAATAAAGCGCGATTGTGGCCGCTTCATCGGGGCCAATGCCGCTGCGAAAATCGATGATTTGCGACTCGAATTGCGGGCTGCGAATTCGCGCCAGCGGAATTCGCAGCCTCTCTGCGGTTGCATTAGACAGCGACTGCTCCGACTGCGCGTATGTCGTCGATCCGAGCAGAAAAAGACACGCGAACCTGGCCCAGCATTTGGTTTTGCGGCGCACGTCGGTTCGGACGATACGACGCAATTCCGGTTCGTCGCAGCGAAAAACCGCGCAAGATCAGCAATCGAATTTATCTCACGCCTGGCTTGGAAAACGCCTTGGTCATAACAATCGCCCAACGATGATCGGCCGGTGCAGCTTCGACGAAGCGATTTGAAGACCGTGCCTTGATTCCTGGGGGGTGATGAATCACGGTGGTTTGGTAAGGAATCGAATGAAAAGAAGTCGCAGCGATTTTTTTACGCCCCGCGTTCTAGTTTGAAAGCAATCCTACCGCTCCTTATCGCAACTTCACTCAGTGTTGTGGCCTTTCCTGCGAAGGCGGCGAGCTTGCCGTCGGGATTTGTTGAGGCACAGGTCGGCAGCAATCTGTCAGGCTCACCAACCGCGATGGCATTTGCGCCTGATGGACGGCTTTTTGTCTGCCAGCAGGGCGGCCAACTGCGCGTCATCAAAAACGGCGCATTACTCAGCGCTCCATTCGTCACCCTTGCAGTCGATTCTTCCGGCGAACGCGGCCTGCTTGGGATCGCGTTCGATCCAAACTTCGCCACCAATCACAACCTCTACCTTTATTATACCGTTGCTACGTCGCCAATCCACAACCGGGTCAGCCGATTTACGGCAGCGGGCGACACTGCGGCACCGGGCAGCGAGGCTGTTATCCTGGATCGGCGTCGGGGAGAACGCCAACGGCGCTAACTCGCAAACTCTTTCCAACCTGCTCGGGAAGATGTTGCGGATCAATGTCGATGGCACCATCCCGACCGACAATCCGTTCTACAATACCGCGACTGGAAATAATCGCGCGATTTGGGCGCTTGGCCTTCGCAATCCGTTCACTTTCGCTTTTCAGCCAGGCACAACCCGCATGTTCATCAATGATGTCGGCCAGTCGACCTGGGAAGAGATCGACGATGGCATTGGCGGGTCGAACTACGGCTGGCCAACAACAGAAGGGCCGACGAGCAATCCAGCGTTCCGCAGCCCGATCTACTTCTACGGCCACGGGACAAGCGATACGACCGGCTGCGCCATTGTCGGCGGCGCTTTCTATAACCCGCTGGTGCCTCAATTCCCTTCCTCCTACATCGGCAAGTATTTTTTTTCCGATCTCTGCAGCGGCTGGATACGTGTCTTCGATCCCAGTGCCGGCACAGCCATCGGCTTCGCCACTGGCATCTCCACTCCCGTTGATCTCCATGTTGGACCGGACGGCGCGCTCTATTACCTCGCGCAAGGTTTCGGCGGGCAGGTTTTCCGGGTCAGCGCTTTTCCGGCGCAAGCATTAAACATATCGGGCCGTGCGCGGGCGGAAACCGGCCAGGGCGTAGTAATCAGCGGCTTCATTGTGACAGGCAATGCACCAAAACGCGTCGGGGTTCGCGCACTCGGGCCCTCCCTCGCCAATTTCGGCGTATCGGGGCCGCTGGCCGATCCGGTGATCCAGCTGAATCGCGGTGACGGCTCGCTCGTTATGGCTAACGACAATTGGAAGAATAGCCAGCAGACGGAGATCACAGGGGCCGGCCTCGCCCCTTCAGACGACAAGGAAGCGGCGCTCATCGCCACCCTGACCGCTGGAAATTATACTGCCATCGTGAGTGGTAAGAATGGCGGGACCGGCGTCGCCCTGGCAGAAATCTATGACCTGGATCAGGCTGCCGATTCCCGGCTCGCGAATATTAGCACCCGCGCGCAGATCGGAACCGGCTCCAATGTGCTGATTGGCGGATTCATCACCGGCAGCAAAATCGGTGCGACTCGCGTCGCCGTCCGCGCCCTCGGTCCCTCGCTCCAGCAATTCGGCATCGCCAATCCCCTTCCCGATCCAAGGCTTGAGTTGCGTGACGCAAATGGCGCGCTCCTCGCCTCGAACGACAACTGGCAGAGTGACGCAAGCCAAGCCGCGTTGATTACCAGCTATGGACTCGCTCCGCCCAACAATCTGGAATCCGCGATCGCGATCAGTCTCGCTCCCGGTCCATACACCGCGATCGTCACCGGCAAGAACAACCAGACCGGTATCGGTTTGGTAGAGATTTACGACGAACAGTGAACGCTGGTCACGGTGCTACCGCTCCAAGCCGTAAATCAGCACGTGCAATGTACTGTCGATAATTTTCGGGCGCCCGCGTTCATCCTTCGCGTTTTCATCAAACTTCGCCGTTGCCAGATAAATGCGATGCGTAACAGGGTCGAGTGCCATCGTCCGCGCGCCTCGTTCGGTCGGAAGCGTTTGCACAACATTCAATTTGTCGCCCTCAGCCTTTGCGATCGTCGTCGTCCCATCGCCACAGGATGCAAAGACTAGTTGAGCAGCGTCGTCAAAAACACACGCGTCTACACCCGCTCCGATCGGCGCGGTGGCGATGACCTTACCTGTCGTGCTGTCGAGCATGACCAGAAGTTTGTCGCAGCCAACAAACAAACGGTGATGCGCGGCATCGATTGCCATGCCAGTGGGTTCCTCTCCCGGTGCCAGCGGCCACTTTGCCACCACACTGTGCGTTTTTGTATCGATCGCGATGACTTCATTCTTGTCTTCGATGTTGCAAAACACACGACCGCCTTGTGACTGAGCGAATTCCGGTTTGCCCTCCAGCGGAATTGTCGCAACAACCTTGTCGCTCTTCGCGTCAATCACCGTCGCTGATTGTCCTTTGCCATTGAAAGCGTAAATCTCTCCGCGCTCCGGCTCGTCCAGAATTGCATCGGGCACTTCTCCCGTCTCCACCTTTGCCATCGTGCCATTTGTTTTGAGATCCACCACGCTGACCTTGTTTTCTTTGCCGTTGCTGGAAAAACCGCGTCCAAGTTCCGGCGCGATAGCGAATCCGTGCACGCCCGGAGTATCGGCGATTTCGCCTGCGATAGTATCGTTGTTCAAATCAACCACGACGACTTTGTTCGCATGTGTGACATAGAGGTGTCGCGCCTTCGAATCGATCGAGAGATAATCCCAACCGCCTGCACCGCTGATGGGGATTTCTCTGATGAATTTGTATTCACCAGCGGCAGTGACCCGAAGGATCGTACCGAACAAAATGAAACCGACAGTCAGTAGTTTTCTCATTCCCGAATGTAGCGGAGTCTTGCCAAGTCTTCTTCCCGAATTCGACGCTTCTGGTTCGCAAGCTTCGCCGTTCGGAATCGAGATTTTTCATCGAAACTCTGCTTTACCTTTCGCGTTGCCCCACGTGTTCTCTTGAATGTCTGTTAGCGCGGCCCGGCTCGCAGCAAGGCCCCTGATCGGAGAGAAATACGTTTCAAACCGGCAGTTTACCGCGTTAACCGTTCTACAATGCGCACGATCATCCCAGGCCTCCCGACCTTTACGAAATCGGGGACATCGGCTATATTGCCATCCCTTAAAATTTCGGGGGCATACTGGCTTCGACTTGAAGTTTGAAGCGCAGGCGGCATGTCGAGGATGGTTCGTTGGCCTCGTTAAAAACCGAGCCAAAAAAAATAAACGCAGATCACCAAGATCTCGCTCTCGCGGCTTAATTGACCGCGACGTTTGGAGCTGGACGCCTGCTACGGCGCCAAACGTGGACAGCAGGCTAATCGTTCGGCGGAGTGACCGCGCCGGGCGGTGAAGGAATTTCGTGGACGCTCGGGAGCCGGCAGTGTGCCGGTGCAACGTTCGGCTCCTTAAACCTTACCACCGGATAAGCATGTAGATGTCTGCGTGGACCGCTTCGAGGACAGGGGTTCAACTCCCCTCGCCTCCACTTCTACTCTGCGCGCGAAAATGTCGGGCCGTAGTCCGGCCGCCGCCGGACGAAGGCGGACTTTCTTGAGTTCGGCAGCTCAGCCCCTCGGTCGGTCGAGTTAACATCCGAGTGTTGCATCTGCAACTGCGAATTGTTAACTCCCGTTTGTTCCGAATTTTACCAGGCGATCTGGTTAAGCTACCAGGAGTGGCGGTTTCCAAGCCGCCGTTTATCCAATTCAGGCCAAGCTGCAGCTTCCAGTCGTCGCTCGACCGCCACCGTTACGCGACTAGGTTCATCGACCATGCGATGGAACCTCAGCAGCCGGGCCCGCGAGCTTTCCGGTGGCGACGCCATCCTCCTTTCCATTCCCAAAAGCGGGCGGACCTGGGCACGCACATTCCTTAACGCTTATTTTTCCTACAAACTGGGCCGGCAATTTTCGCTTGATCTGACCGATCGTGGCGACATTGGAGTTCCGCGCATAATTTATTCGCACGATCGTTTCGAGCATCGGACCAAAGGCAATGCCTGGGACCGATTGCGCAGGAAATATTTGATTCCGCGCCGCGCCGTCCGGAAGAGGCCGATTGTCCTGCTGGCGCGCGATCCGCGGGACGCTTTCGTCTCCTACTTCGTCCAACTCACCCGACGCAATCCCGCCACTCCGAAT
>QHPM01000118.1 GCA_003219095.1 Verrucomicrobiota bacterium | reverse complement strand
GCTTTGAGGGTGTCGTTTAGCGAAGGCAAATCTTTCGCGACCAGTCCCCCAAACTCATTCGAGGCATCGGCTAGTTCGCGTTTCAACGCCTCGAAGTAGGCGAGCTGATACTCCCCCGGCTTGCCTTCATAACTCAGGAGTGCGCCGTAAAGTTGGTCGGTATGTTCGCGCAAGCGTTCCTCGCCCGTGATCGCACCGCCTTCCTTCGTGGCCACGATTTGCTTGCGGACGGCATCCACTTTGCCGTCAAGATCGCTCACACTCTTTTTCAGCGAATCGGATTCTGGCAAGGCGCTGCCTGCTTTCGCGAGTGCGTCGCGCAGAAATAAAATACGATCCATTAGCGCACTTTCATCATCGAACAACGCCCGCACTTTCATCGCCGCATCGAACTGCGCTTTCCGATCCGCTTCGCTGAATTTTGCTCGGCGATCGAGCCCGATCGTCAGCTTGGTTTCCGTCGCTTTCCCATTTTTCGTTAAGCGAACGGTGTAAACACCAGGAACCAGTCGCGGGCCGCGGATTCCGTTAAAAGCAACTTGCGCCGCCGGTGGAACACGGGGTGGCTTTGCCCTCATACTCCAGCTCACGCGATTCAAACCAGGTCGTTTACTGGCCGGTAGTTCGTCAACTACTTGCCCGGAAGAATCGAGCACTTCCAGTTTCAGTTTACCAAAAAGATGCCGTGCCTTCTGGTAGTAAGTAATGACGGCCGCGTCGGGCGGATTGTCGCCGATAAATACGGCGTCGCCATTGGCCCAGCCACCGCCGCCTTCAATACGCTGCTGCATGGGACGCGCCGAAACAAAGGCTGCTTCCTGTGGGAGAAGCTCTGGGGTAAGTGCGCGCCAAGGCGTGATATCATCGACAATCCAAATTCCGCGCCCATGCGTGGCCAGGACAAGATCGTTGTCACGCGGCTGAATCGCGAGATCGCGCACTGCTACCGCCGGAAAACGGCCGCCTTTGAATTGCGCCCATGCTTTTCCGCCATCAATCGAAACGTAAAGGCCAAATTCGGTTCCGAGAAAAAGCAGAGTTGGCTTTACGATATCTTCTTTGACGACGTGTGCATAACCCCGGACACCCTTCGCATCCTGCGCGGTCACGAGCGGAGTCCATGTTTTCCCGAAGTCACTCGTGCGAAAAACGTATGGTGCCATGTCGCCAAAGGTATGGCGATCGAAGGCGGCGTAAGCAGTGCCGGCATCGTAGTTACCGGCCTGGATCCAGCTTACCCAAGAGTTCGGCGGAAGGCCGGGAACATGTATATTGTTCCAGCTTTTAGCACCATCGCGGGTTAGTTGCAGATTGCCATCGTCGGTCCCTACCCAGATTACATTCTTGTCCTTGGGCGATTCGCTAATGGAATAAATGGTGGTGTGCATCTCCGCGGCAGAATTATCTACGGTGATCCCACCCGACTGTTCCTGTTTCTGTTTCTCCGGATCATTTGTCGTCAGGTCAGGCGAAATACGCTCCCAGGTCTGGCCATGATCGCGCGAGCGAAACAAAAATTGCGCTCCCATGTAAAGTGTACCTTTCTCGTTAGGCGAAAGCGCCATCGGCGTATTCCAGTTCCAGCGCAGCTTTTCCTTGTAATTCGCCTTGGGTTGAATGTCGCGCGCTTCGTGGGTGTACCGGTTTACCCGGCCGACATAACCACCCTGATATTCGGCGTAGATGTAATCGGGATCGCTCGGATCGGGAAAAGTAAAGAAGCCATCGCCGTTGAATACATTTTCCCATCGGCTATTAGTGATGCCGCCGGGATACTGCGAGTCCCCCACCCAGCAACTGTTGTCCTGCAATCCGCCATAGACGTGATATGGATCCTGGTCGTCAAGACTGACATGATAGAACTGCGAGACAGGAAGGTTGTCGCCTTTCCACCATTTACTTCCGCTGTTGTAGGAATACCACATCCCGCCGTCGTCCCCGGAAAAGACAGTTTGCGGATTGGTTGGGTCGATCCAGACGCAATGCACGTCTCCATGCATGCCCCCGAACCCACCGACCGCGGCGAAGCTTTTTCCGGCGTCCTCACTTACGATCATCGACCCGTCGGTCTTAAAAAGACGGTCGGGGTTCTTCGGATCAACGATTAAATTGGCGAAGTAAAACGGACGCCAGACCATCCACTGACTCTTGTCGCGCTTATCCCAAGTGCTCCCTCCATCGTCGGAGACGAAGAGCGCGCTGTCGGTTGATTCAACAAAAACGTAAACCCGTTTGGAATTCGACGGCGCGATCGCAACTGCAATCCGGCCATATGGCTTTTTTGGAAAACCCTTGCTGTTCTCCGCCGTGATCTCGTTCCAGGTATTGCCGCCGTCGTGAGAACGGAACAGTCCGCTGCCGGAGGGCCCGTTCGGGCCCTCGCCGCCGGAACGAAAAGTCCAGCCTTTGCGGCGAAAATCCCAGAGGCCAGCGAACATTATATTCGAATCGTTAGGATCGACTACGACAATGGAGCATCCGGTCGAAAGATTGCTGCCTTTGAGCGCGAGTTCCCAATTTTTGCCGCCGTCGGTTGTGCGATAAAGCCCGCGATCGGGCGAATCACTCCATAGTGCCCCGGGCACACTGGCAAAAACAGTATCGCTGTTTTTCGGGCTAACGACAATTTGGGCGATCCGTTCGGACTTCGGCAATCCGGCATTGGTCCAGGTCTCGCCTCCATCGCTTGATTTGTAGATGCCGTCGCCAATCGACACGCTGTTACGGGTCCACGATTCACCGGTGCCGACCCAGATATTCCTGGAATTCTTCGGATCAATCGCGATCGCGCCGATCGATTGCACCGGCTGTTCATCGAAGACCGGACGGAAACGAGTACCGCCGTCATCCGATTTCCAAATGCCACCGCTGGCTGCGCCGACGAAGAGGGTAATCTTGCCCGAAGTTTCTTTTACGCCCGCGATTGCGGAAATACGGCCGCTCATCGTGGCCGACCCAATATTGCGCGCGCCCAGCCCGGAAATTGTGCCGGAATTATAAGGCGCTTCGTCCGCAGCGAAAGCTGGTGCACTAACGATACTTAGACAAAGAAAAACAGGAATGATGAAACGCATATATTATTTCGCAGTTGGAAATTTAAAGATCGCGTCATCAACCGAAATGTTAGGTTCCGCTTTGTCGATGACGATTTTTTGTTTGTCTGGTCCGCCCTTGCGGCCGGACTCAAAGGAAAGCGGAAGAAAGACGCCTGCGATTTTTTCGTAGTCGCCCACATCGGTCTCTACTTCCACCTGTGCCCCTTGCTCCACTCGTTGCGTAGTCTTACGAATTTCCAGGAAAGCATCGGGATCGAGATAAACGAAAGTTACGTCGCCGTTCTTGCGAACCACTTTGAGCTTGTGCGCCAACGTGCCGTCGACGTCTTCCCTGCCGAGATACTCGACTGTGCTGCCCTTCGCTTTCCAATCGACCAATGGCCCGTCAATCTCGGCATCCTCCATCAACGACTTTGTGTCATCGGCCGACATTTTTTCCGGATCCTTGCGGCCCTGGAATGGATAAACTTTCCAGCCTTGTCCGCCGTCATAGGCCTGGATGGCGGTCATGCCCTGCAAGGTGACTTCAGACCGTACTTCGCCGGGACGTTTCTTGGTCTCGACATAAGCGAGTTGCATCTGGCCTTCGTTGACCAGCATCTTGCCGGTGAAACGAACCGATTGCAGTGCGCGCAAGGCGTCAGCGCCACCTTTCGCGGCCACATTTTTTGCGACCAACTCATCAACGGTTGGTTCCGGTTTATCCTGAGCGAAGACCGCGGAAATAGCCAACGCGCTGGCGAGAGAAATAATGGTGAGTCGAGAGTACATAAATTGAGTGAGTGAACGACAGTGTTCGACGAAGCCTTATGCAACGGACGTGCCAAAGACAAGCTTTAGTCACAAGCTCCTGCGATTGTCCGGCTTAGTCGCTACCATTGCGCGCGCTATTTATAAATTGTGTCCCGCGAGCGGGATTTTCTCGACCCGGATTCGGGACCGTAGACCTGGCAAAACTTTTCTTCGGTTCTTTGGAATGCTCGGCTAGACGATTTCGAGGTCGCCCATTAAGCCAAAATATCATTACGCGGCGGCTCCGAAAGCCAGACCAAGGCCGTAGGTCACGACTGCTTCGATCACGCCAACGAGAGTCATCTCAAAACCGGATGCCCACCACGAGCGAATAGTTATCAACGATTTGATCGCGCCGACAGCGAAGTGGGCAACGATGCTGATGACAAAAGCCACGATAACTGCCGGCAATCCAGTCATGAAAAAGAAAGGAATAATGGGAATGAACGCGCCCACGGCGGTGGAGAGCGATGCTGAAGTCGCTGATTTCCATGGATTGGGGAAGCGATGCTCGGAAAGGCCGAGCTCGCTCTGCGCCATCGCCTGCACCAATTGCTCGGGATTTTCGGCCAGGCGTTCGGCCATTTTTTGTGATTCTTCCACGCTGAAGCCCTGGAGCTGGTAGAAGAGCGCCATCTCCTCGATTTCTTCCTCAGGATTTTCTTCAACTTCCGCTTTCTCACGCGCGATTTCCGCCTCATAGACTTCGCCCTCGCTTTTGACCGCGAGATACGCGCCCGCGCCCATCGACAGAGCGGACGCAAGCATCCCGGCGAGACCGGAAATCAAAACATAATGCTGTTGATTGTTGGTTGCACCCGCGACACCAGAAACAATTCCGAAGACGGCGCCCAGCCCATCGTTCACGCCGTAGATTGCGTCGGCAACCCAACTACCGCCGCGGCCGTGCCAGCGTTCGCGTTTCAGAATGGTATCGAGCATGGTTTGGGGGTTGGCCGGTCCGGCCATTGCATTCAACGCACGAGCATGCGCTTTTTCTTCGAGTGCGCTGGTCCGCAAGAATTCCTGCACGTCCTGCTCGCCCGCGAGTGCGCGATCGCGCTGCGCGGAAAATTCGCGCTCATGCTTTTCCTCCGCCGCTTCCATTCGACGAATGGCGATGTCGGTCCCGAGCGAACGCGTGAACCGTCGTTTGAAGCGAGTCCAGATGTTGTCGGTCAACGCTGGGACCGGCTCACCCATATCGCGCAATTTTTGCCCCCACCGCCGAGCATGACGTTCTTCCGCCTCGGCCATGCGGATGAGAATGCCTTTGCGTTTTTCGTCACTCTCACGCGCGGCCAGATCGCGATAAACCTGTGCGGTCTCCACTTCCGCGCGCCAATTTTTGAGGACAACTTCGATTGTTTCTTTCTTCGGCGTTTCGGCCATCAAAAGATATTAGAGAGGACCTGCAAAGAATGCCAAGCGTTCTAGCTGCCCCTTTAATGTCGTCGCGAGCGAAGCCGAGGAATGACTAATCTGCTTCCGCCAACGCGGCCGAAACCGGCGGCACGGATTTTGGTCTTAATTGTTGCGTGGTGATGACGATTGCGACTGATCCAATGATCAACGCCGCCGCCACGATTGTCCGTGAAGTAAGATGCTCGCCCGCGAAAAACGCTCCCAGAATCACCGCCACGATCGGATTAACGTAGGCGTAGGTCGCGACCTTCGCTGGATCACAATGCCGCAACAGGTAAATGTAGGCGCTGAATCCGATGATGGCGCCGATCAGAACGAGATAAATCCAAGCCCAAATTGAATGCGCGCTGATGGCCGCGGGATGAAATTTCTCGCGCGTAATCAATCCCGCGAGCAATAAAAGGGCGCCACCGCAAATCATTTGCTGCCCCGCGGCAAGAAAAGGCGAGTCGGCGTTTTTCGCGGACCGCGAGTAAAGCGAACCGATCGACCAAAGGAGAGAAGCGACAAGCAAGATCAGTATTCCGATTCCCGGATGCTGCGATTCGTTAGCTGAAAAGTGCATCGATGGTGCCATCAGGATTCCTACGCCGATGAATCCGCCTGCGAGGCCGAGCAAAACGGGCAGTCTCGGGCGCGGAGTCGCACCGGTCGCCCACGAGAGCAGCACGATATAAATCGGCACCGTCGCGACAATCACGGCCGCCAGCCCGGTGTCGATATATTGTTCGGAAATGGTGACGCCGCCATTGCCGCCGAGGAGCAAAAATCCACCGATGACAAGGGAGGATCGCCACGTCACCAGTGCTGGACGTCTCGCGCCTTGCGCGCGCGCGGCGACGTACATCAAAAGGCCGGCCGTAAGATAACGCGAGCCTGCCATTAAAAAGGGCGGAATTGAATCAATGGCGAAGCGAATGAAAAGGTAAGTGGAACCCCAGACGAAGTAGAGGGCAGCGAAAGCAGTAATGATCCAGGTTCGTTTCGGCGACATGTTGACCTCAGCTTGTGCCTTGGCGGCGGCAATACCTGAATCTTTCACTTCTAGCTCCGACGCCAGTCGCACCCCGCGGGTTTAGCCTCGCCAGGATCGGCATAGCGATGTTGACCTTTACAGCTCGATCACTTGCGCGCTCCGAATGTCGTCACTGCCACGAATTTCCTCGAGCAATTCTTCGCCGGGCGCGCTATCGAGATTCAAAACCGTGAGCGCGGTGCCGCCGGCCTGGTTTCGGCTGAGCGACATCGTTGCGATGTTCACGCCATGTTGGCCAAGCAAAGTCCCGATTCGACCGACCATACCGGGGCGATCGGTATTTTCGAGCACGAGAATCACCCCATGCGGCCGCGCTTCCACTGGACGGGCGTTGATGCTAACGATTCGTGGAGTAACTCCAAAAAATGCCCCGCCGACCGATATGTCTTTTCCTTCCGCAGTGGCCGAAAGTTCGAGCATGTCGGAATAATCGCCGGGCGCGCCCAGCCGGGTCTCGGTGATTTTCAGTCCCAGACTTTCTGCGAATGCGGGCGCGCTTACTTCATTCACTTCGCTCCCACCGGCGCTCTGCAAAAAGCCTTTGAGCACGGCGCGCGTGATGGCGGTGGTATCGACTTCGTTAACTTTTCCGCTGTAGTTGATGTTGAGTGAATCGACGCGTCGGGGCGCAAGCTGCGAGAGAAAGCGGCCGAGTTTTTCCCCAAAACGCAAATGCGGCCCAATGAGAGCCAGCGTCTTCGCGTCGAGCGTCGGCATGTTGACGGCATTGCGGATCGTTCCCTCGAGCAAGACTGCGCGGATGGACTGCGCGATTTCGATCCCAACGCTCTCCTGCGCCTCGGCGGTCGAGGCACCGAGATGCGGCGTCAGAACAAGTTTCGCGATTTTTCGCAACGGCGAATCGGCAGGCAATGGTTCGATTTCAAAAACGTCAAGCGCGGCGCCAGCGACGTGACCACTCGATATAGCGCCGGCTAACGCCTGCTCGTCGATCAGTCCGCCCCGCGCGCAATTGATAATGCGCACACCGCGTTTTGTTTTCGCGAGACGTTCCGCATTTAAAAGATGTTGCGTCTCCGTGGTAAGCGGGGTGTGCAGCGAAATAAAGTCCGCGGCAGCGAGTAATTCATCGAGCTCTTCCACCAGCTCGACTTGCAAACTGCGCGCGCGCGAGGCGGAAAGCTATGGACCGAACGCAAGCACGCGCATTCCAAAGGCAATGGCGCGCCGGCTGAGTTCGCTCCCGATCCGCCCCATGCCAATAATGCCAAGCGTTTTGTTATAGAGCTCCACCCCCTCCAGATTTTTCCGGTCCCAGGTGCCGCCTTTCAACGTGGCATCGGCACGCGCGATGTTCCGGGCAAGACTGAGCAGCAAGGAAAAAACGTGCTCCGCGGTTGAGATGGTATTCGCGCCTGGCGCGTTCAGCACAACAACGCCCCGGCGTGTCGCGGTGTCGACATCGACATTGTCCACTCCGACGCCGGCGCGACCGACCACGCGCAGTTTTTTCGCAGCGTTCAAAATTTTCGCGGTCACCTTTGTTTGGCTGCGAATGATGAGCGCGGCGAAATCCGGAATGGCTTCAGCTAATTGCGTTTCGCTCAATCCCGTTTGCACTTTGGCTTCGAGGGCGCCGTCGCGTGTCAGCTCGTCGATACCGCGTTGCGAAATGGAATCAGCGATGAAAACTTTTGGCGTCATAGGGAAGCAAACGCCGAACGTCCAACGCCGAACGCCGAATGTCCAATGCCGGGGACGCAATCTGCGCTTACACAGCAGCTCTGATGACCATCAGCTTTCAAGCCAGCCAGCGACCGATCCAGGTCCCCCAACCGTAGAATCCCAAAGTGACCAGCTTTCCCGCGGCAACGAGCTCATCGACTTGCGCCCGCGTCGGTCCGCCCTTGTCACTTTCACTGAAGTAATCATCGATCACGATCCAGCTCCGGTTCGCCAACCGGTCGCCATAGCAATCGAGATCGCGCCGGACGTTGTCGTCGGCATCGAAAATAAACAGACCGATTCCGCCCGGGGTGGCTGCTCCCCGGACCGCCTCAATTGTTGCTGGCTCGAAAGAACGACCGTTGATCAAAGTGACGGAATCGAGCAAATCGGCGCGCGCCAAATTTTTCTTGAGATCTTTGAAGATATCTTTGCTCGCGAGGTGATGATCTTTCAGTCGGCCTCCGGGTTCGACGCTGATGATTTTCTTTTTCCGACCGGAATCCCGCACACCCAATCCCGCGGCGATGGTCGATCCGCCCAAAAAAGAACCAATTTCAAGAATGTCTCCTTCGCACTGCCTGGCAAAATAATGGATCATGATGAGGGCATCGATACCGAGCATGGAAACAGCGGCCGCTTTCCTCAATCGGTGGTACAAAGCTTTGGCCTGCCGATATTCGATCAAGGTTTGCATCAACTCGAGGCACTCAGCAGTGTGATTGTCTGGATTCATGTGACCGGAAGCGGAACCGATTAACCACAAATAAGCTGCTGAATGGAATCGGCCAGTTGCTGCGCGACGCCCCTTACGACACTGCGACCGAGCAATCTCGCCACGGTATTGCGTTGCGACGCGCCGATGATGAGATAATCGACACCCATGCTGGCGGAGAGGTTGAGTCAAAGACTACCTTAAGACTGAAAGCTTCGGCGTCATCCGTAAATGATTAGACGAATGGTATCGGGTAATTGCGCCGCGATGTTGGTGACGACATTTCCCCGCAACAGATTGGTAAGCGTGAGACGGTGGGACGTCCCGAGCATCAGGAAATCAACACCGATGGTGGCAGCGAGATCGAGAATGGTCGCGGCCGGATCATCGCTCACGGCGTAGACGGGCATTACCGGAATGTCGCGCTCGCAACCGAGCTTTAGCATCAGGGAAAGAATCGCGTTCGCCTCCGAGTCCTCCTGCCAGCGAGCGCGTCCCCGGACCGGTCCGGCGCCGTAATAAACCGCGATTTCCTTGACGAAAACGACGTAAAGACTGGCTTTGCGCAGCTGTGCTTCATCAAGCGCGTAACTCAGCACCGGAGTGATGCCACGTGCCGCTACCATAATGCGCTGGCCCTCTTCCAGACGCGGCTGCATGGACGCGGCTAGAGTGGGCGAAACCATTTCCGCTACCTGCCGCGTTACAATGAGAGTTGTGATGCCAGAGCGTTTCAGGGTGTAAGCGCGTAGAGCGAGTCCAACTCCAAGCACGCAACAGACAAAGAAAAGCGCGTCCGGTTTCGTATGCGCAAGCGTGATCTCGACCAGAAACAGAATGACGAAGGTGATGCCAAGAAGCACGCGATCGTGCAGTTTCATCGGCAACGCGCGATTGAACGAACAGGAACCAACATTGACGGTGATCGCGCCAACGACGCCGATGGCATAAAGACCGGCCAATGCGGTGAAATTAGCGGTCGCGATAATGACGATGACGGGCAAGCCGACCGCGATCAGGATCGGCAAGCGCGGAACCCCGTGGCGGTTTAATTGAGTAAAAACGGGCGGCATTTCATGGTCACGCGCCATCATGTAAAGCAACCCGATCATCGCGACGATGGCGGTGTTGGCGGCACTGACGAGGAGGAAGAAGAAAACGATGCCGACAATCCAACCGAAGGTTTGGCCGAAAAGGGGGCCAAAATTCTGGGTACCGAACTGTTCGCCGATGAAGCGCAAGCTATCTTCACTGCGGAGATGGAGGGCTTCCCGCATGGAATGCGCGCCATCGGACAACGTAACCATCGCATTGGGATTCAACGACAGCATTGCCCAACCAAGCAGAGCCGTACCGACGACGACTTCGACGGCGACCGGCCAAATCGCCTTAGCCGCTTCGCGCGCGACTTTCGGATGACCAGGCGTCGAATCCGGATCGAGCTTCATCACACCGGTGAGATTCGCGATCGCCTCCACCCCGCTAAGAGCGAGAATGACGCCGACAAATTGCACCCAGAGCTGCGCTGGGTTTTCGTGCGGGCGCTCGAGGTA
>QHPM01000273.1 GCA_003219095.1 Verrucomicrobiota bacterium | reverse complement strand
TCATAATTTCCTTCGCGGAACAAATCCGGGTTTTCGCGCCGCAGATGCAGTAACCGCTGGGTCAGGCGCATTTTGATGCGGCCGTCCGGCCAGCATTGCATCAATTCGTTCGCCGGCACGTTTTCGATCTGCGCCAGTATTTCGCGGCGGCGCGGGTAATCGATTGGGCGCCGATTATCGGGATCGACCAGGCTGTCGTCCCAAATTTCCGTGCCTTGATAAATGTCGGGCACCCCCGGGGCGGTCAGTTTGATCACGGTTTGGGCGAGCGAATTAATGGCGCCGAGGCGGGCGATTTCCGCCGCCACCGGCAGAAAGACCGGTAAAAACTTATTGCGCGGGCCGGCTTCCAAAATCCCGACCACGAACTCCTGCATGGCGTCATCCCAATTCTCGTTAGGTTGGATCCAGCTTGTGTTCAGCTTTGCTTCCTTTAAGGCCTTGGCCATGTAGCGCTGGATTCGGGTAATGAATTCCTGTCCGACCGAAGGAACCGGCGCACCATCGAGATTGATCGGCCAGGTTCCGAGCAGCGTTTGATAAAGCAAATATTCTTCGCCCGCATCGGGCGCCTCAGCCTCGTCGATCTGCTTCTTGAATCGGCGATTGGCGGTTCGCCATTTTTGCAGCGAGCGCCCCCACAGTTGCGGAATTTCTGAAATCGCGAGCATGCGCGCACGCACATCTTCGCTGCGTTTGCTGTCGTGCGTGGAAGTGGCGAGCAGGCTAGCAGGCCAATCGCGCTGCCGGCGAAGGTTGCGCTCATGAAACATCTCCACGGTGAGACCGAAGAGCTGCGGTTCGCCGCCGACTTCATTTAGCGCGGCCAGCCGGTTGTAGATATAGAAGACCGTGTCCTCGAGTCCCTTCGCCATGATTGGTCCGGTAAATTGTTGAAACTTGAGAACGAACTCCGCGTGCGCGGCGCGTTGCTCTTCGTCGAGGTTTTCGGGAAAACGAAAGAGCAGAAGATCGAGCAAGAAATTAAAGACCGATTCTTCGATCGCGGGATTGCGCCGTTTCGCTGCCGCCACTGCGCGTTCGATCACCGCGCGATCCTCCTCGCTCACTGGTTTCCCCGGTTCGAGATAAGTTCGATAGACGGGGAAACAGGCAATCGTTTCGCGCACCGCGCGCGCCAGCGCTTCCAGCGTGTAGTCGCGGAACCAGCGGTTCTGTTCCGACAACCGATCAACCATGTTGCCGAGAACGTTGACTTCGTTGGCGAGTGAAATGCGCATAACCAATCGCTTCTTTGCATAAACGAGATGGCCGAAATGCAGCGAATGACCAATGAATCGCTTGAAGATTTTGGTGATGGCTCCTTCCGCGTTGTGATCGACCAGCACGCCCGCGACTTGATTAGCGAAATCGTAACCGGTGGTACCGTGGACTGGCCAATTTTTGGGCAACTGTTCGTCGCCGGCCAGAATTTTTTCGACGATCAGATAAATGGCGCGCCCATCCTTTGGCAATGGAATGCGCAAGGCCTTAGCGCAGCGCAGCTGCAGCTTTTCGAAATATTCCAGCGGCCGATACAGCCCGTCGGGGTGATCGCTGCGCAAGCCGGTGACAGCGCCGCTGGCCACGAGCTCGAAGAGTAATTTGTGAGCGGCGTCAAAAACTTCCGGTAATTCCACCCGAATCGCGGCCAGATCGTTGACGTCAAAAAAGCGCCGATAATTGATTTCCTCCGCCGCCACTCGCCAAAAAGCGAGGCGGTAGGATTGCGCGTTCAGCAATTCATCAAGGCGATCGAAACTGCGTGGATTGCCGACATGGCCGTTGATGGTCTCGACCGCTTTTTCAATCGCCCGTTGCACCTGCGGCGCTTCCGCACAACGCCGTTCCAGACGTTTCTTAATGATCTCCTTTTCCCGGGCGCGCTCATTGATTCGCTCGGGATTGGTTTCGGTCCGCCGCGGCAGATATTCGAGCGCGGTCCGAATGCTCTGAAATTCCGCATAAAAATCTTCCTCGCGAAACTCGGCCAGATTTTCCAGCGCCAACTCCAGAATGTAGCGGTAGGTACCGGGCGCGATTGGGAAAACGTGGTCGAAATAAGTGAGGGAAAACGAGCCGCCATCGAAACGCACCCGGAGCTCGCCGCGTTCGAGCACGCGGCCGTATTGATCCCCCAAAATCGGGAGCAGCACTTTATCGTGTAAATCGCTCTTGAGCGGGCGCCAATCGATATCGAAATAAGGCGCATAAAGCGAACTCGGGCCGTTTTCGAGCACGTCCTGCCACCAGACGTTTTGTGGATCGTTGATCCCCATGTGGTTGGGGACGAAATCGGCGATTTGTCCCATGCCGTGGGCATGCAGCTCGGCGACCCATGCGTCGTAATCTTCGCGCGACCCGATCGCAGCGTTGAATTTGTTGTGGTCGGTGATGTCGTAGCCATGCAGACTTTCGGCACCGGCTTGGAAATAGGGCGAGGCGTAAGCGTCGCTGATCCCGAGACGGTGCAGATAGGCCACGATTTCGCGCGCCTGCCGAAAGGTGAAGTTCTTGTTGAACTGCAACCGGTAGGTGCAGACTGGAATGCGGGGATGATGCGTCTCCATCATGTTGGGCATGGTTAAGACGTCGTTTGAATGGCGAATGACGAATGACGAATGATGAAACAAATCCGAATGACGAAATCCGAAATTCCTGGCGACGCTGCGCAGTCCTTTGTCATTCGTGCTCCGTCATTCATTCGGCATTCGAGCTTCGTCATTTGCCTTCACATTTTTTCCGGCACGTCGATGCCGAGCAATTTCAAGCCACGTTGCAGGACGCGTGCAGTTAGATCGCACAGTGCCAATCGCGATGAACGCACCGGTTCTTCTGCTTTCAAGACCGGGCAGGCTTCGTAAAAAGTGTGAAAGCTGTTTGCCAGCTCGAACAAGTAATTGGCCAGAATATTCGGACGAAAATCATTCAGCACCTGCGGAACGATTTCGGCAAATTGGGTGAGCTTCTTGCCAAGTTGGAGTTCCGCTGATTCGTTCAATACCGGCGCGTCCCGCAGAGACACCGCTCCAGCTTTGCGGAAAATAGAGCGAATGCGGACGTAGGCGTTCTGTAAATAGGGCGCAGTATTTCCCTGCAGCGAAAGCATGCGATCGAAGGAGAAAATGTAATCGGTCATGCGATACTGGGAGAGATCGGCATACTTGATCGCGCCAATCCCGATGATTTTCGCGATCTCTTTTCGCTCCGGCTCACTCAGTTCAGGATTTTTTTCAGCGATGATTTTGTTCGCGCGCGTGATC
>QHPM01000272.1 GCA_003219095.1 Verrucomicrobiota bacterium | reverse complement strand
GATCTCGCCACTTCCGAAGGACTCGCCGCGGCGGGTCCCGGACGCGCGGAAGCGCGTCCCTTTGGTTTGATTTTTTCCGTCGCGCTGGTCAATGCCGAGACCGAGCGTTCCAGTTGTTCCTCGGTAGTGCAAAGCGGCGGCATCAACACGATTGTTTCCCGTATATTTCTCGTTAGCAAACCGTAATTGCGCGCTCGCCGACAAACTTCGTTGGCGGTCTCCGGGTCATCCATTTCGATTCCGGCGACGAACCCGCACTGTCGCACTTCAGTTACGCCCGGCAATTCATGCAATAGCCGCAGCTGGGAGTCGAGTTGTCGGATCTTCGATTGCAAATTTCCCAGCACATTCTCCTCGCGAAAAATAGCAAGACTGGCCCGTGCCGCCGCACAACCAAGTGCATTGCCTGTGTAACTGTGCCCGTAGGCGAACGCCCGGCCGTCCGCCACCGATCCGTCAAATTGCGAGAAGATTTCTTCGGTCGTGAGCGTGATCGCCAGCGGAAGATAACCGCCGCTTAAGCCTTTCCCGAGCACCATGATATCGGGCAGCGCGTTCTCATGCTCGCTCGCAAACATTTTCCCGGTCCGACCGAATCCCGTCATCACTTCATCGGCAATCATGAGCGCACCATTCCGATTGCACCAATCGCGCACCGCCGTGGACGTTCCCCGCGGCCAAATTCGTATTCCCGCGGCGCCTTGAATCATTGGCTCGATTACCATCGCCGCAATTTCGTGCGACTGTTCGCGAGAAAGTTTTTCCAATTCCTCGATTGAATCGACGGTGCGAACCGGAAATCGCCAGCCTTCGCGATCGACCGAAAACATCTTTGCCGCTCCCAACGCGGCCGCACCCGCAGTATCGCCATGGTAACCGCTGCGAAAGGCGACAAACAAATTTCGTTTCTCGCCTCGCATCTGAAAAAATTGAGCCGCAATTCGCAGCGCCGCTTCGATTCCAGTCGAACCGTCATCGGAATAAAAAACACGCGACAAAGTTTTCGGGGGAAATAATTCGACAATCTCCCGGGCCAGTTCGATTGCCGCCGGATTCGTTGTCCCCAGAAACGACGAATGTGCGGTGCGCTCCAATTGCTCGCGAATTGCCAGATTGATCCGCGGATGATTGTGCCCGTGAATATTTGTCCAGATCGACGAGTTCCCATCGATGTATTCGCGACCGCGGCTATCGCGCAATATGGCACCGCGCCCTTCGACAATCACGATTGGTTCATGCTCGGCCGCGCACCATTCCGGCATGTTAGTAAACGGATGCCAGACGAATTGTTTGTCCGTCGCGACCAGGGCCTCTGTGTTCCAATCGTTCTTATCGGTCATATGGGGCATATGAGTCTCATCGCTGATTCATTGAATCTCCCGAACCATTTCTCGCAGCGACAAAAGTTCCTCTATCGTCGCCCGTCGGCGGCGATATTTTTTCTCGATGATTTCCTTTAGCACCACCAAATCGCCTGGCAGCGGCCGATCGTAGTACGTCCACGATTCCTCATCCGCGCGCTTTGATTGCAGACGCCAGACGCCGCCGAAACGCGACGCGCGGACTTCGCGCTTCACCCCGTCCTCTTCGCGTTCGCTCCATACATGTTGACGCGGCATGATTTCGCGCCCTTAGATTAGCGCCCTTGAAAGATGCCGCCAAACTGTTCGCTTACTTTTTCGCGGTCGTAATCGGCGGTGCAATCCTGGCGCCTCCACTCTTTTGGGCTGCCCATCGCTTCTCGGCTTTTTTTGCGAAATTCGATTTCGAGAGTTTTTTCCATCGTGCGCTGCTCATTTGCGCGCTCGCATTCCTTTGGCCGCTTCTGCGCTGGCTTCGGCTCCATTCTTTCCGCGATCTACGATTGGATAAAAACCGGCACGCCCTTCGCGATGTCGTCGCCGGCGTTGTGCTCGCCGCTATTCCTCTCCTTGCCGGTGCCGTCGTCTTAATTGCTACCAGGATTTTTCTCTTAAAAAATGCCCTCCCGTGGGATTCGCTCGCTGCCGTTCTGGCCGCGGCTGTCGTTGTCCCTCTAATCGAGGAATTTTTTTTCCGCGGCATGCTGCTCGGAATTCTGTTGCGGAGCTCGCGCTCAGTCATTGCGATTCTGATTACCTCGGCTTTTTTCGCCCTCGTTCATTTTCTGAAAGCGCCGGCCAGATCGAACGAGAGCGTGACGTGGTCCTCCGGATTTCATTCGATCGCAAACTCGTTCGCGCAATTTGCCGATCCCATGATGGTGCTCGCCAGCTTCACCACCTTGTTTCTCCTTGGCTGGATTCTGGCCGACGCGCGCTTGCGCACACGCTCACTTTTTCTGCCAATCGGTCTCCATTCCGGCTGGATTTTTGTCGCTGGCGTCGTCGGCAAAATGACAAAGCGCGAAACGATCATCCTGCCCTGGCTCGGAAGTAACTTGCTGACCGGTTTGCTTCCGCTTGTCACTCGTGAAACGTGGCGTGCGGTCGCGTCGCTTTTTTACCCGGCGCTGTGCGCCGTCTGCCACGCGCCCATTAGGCGCGGCGATTACATTTGCCAGGGTTGCCTCGACAAAGCGCAACGCATCGTGGCACCTTTTTGTGCAAAATGTTCCGAGCCGTTTGCCGGTGCAATCGATGGTACGTTTACCTGCGCGAACTGCGTGAATCGAACACTTGGATTCGACGCTGCGGTGGCGGCCTATCGCAGCCGCGGTGTGGTTCGTTTTATCGTTTTGCAGTTCAAATACAATTGCCAGTTACAACTGCGGCATCCCATCGCGGAATGGTTGCGGGAAGCGATGAATGACGCGCGGATGCACCAGCGCCATTTCGATCTCGTCATCCCAGTCCCACTTCATCCCGCGCGATTGCGCGAACGCGGTTTCAATCAGGCCGAGGTCCTCGCGAAAATCCTGGCGCAAAAAATAAATCTGCCGCTGAGCCGCGCGCTGGAACGCATCCGCTACACCACCACCCAAACCGCGTTTGACCGGGCCGAGCGCATGGAAAATTTACGTGGCGCCTTTCGTTTACGAAAAAAGATCGGCGTGCGAGGATTGCACGTGCTTCTGGTGGACGATATCCTTACTACCGGTTCGACGTTAAGCGAATGCGCGCGGGTCTTGCGCGAGGCCGGCGCGCAATCGGTTTACGCCGTGACCGCGGCGCGCGCATAAGCCATGGCCATTTTCAAAAAACCCGCGATCAGAATTCAAGGCCGCAAGAAACGTGACATTCCGCACGGACTGTTTCAGAAGTGTCCCGGGTGTGATGAAGTCGTTCACGAAATCGAATTGATCGAAAATCAGCGGGTTTGCCCGCACTGCGATTATCACTTCCCGCAAACAGCCAAGGAGCGAATCGAGAGCCTGCTCGATCCCGGCAGCTTTGTGGAAATGGACGCGAATTTGTACTCAGTCGATGCGCTCAGTTTTCAAGGCATGGCGACTTATAAGGATCGGCTAAAAAAATATCAGGAAGCCACCGGGTTGATCGACGCCGTGCTGAGTGGCTATGGGATGCTTGAAGGCGGAAAAATCGCGATCGCAGTGATGGATTTTACTTTTCTCGCCGCCACCATGGGATCGGTCGTAGGCGAACGCATCACCCGTGTGATCGAGTTTGCCACCGCGGAACGCAGTCCAATTATCATTATCTCCGCCTCTGGCGGCGCGCGCATGTATGAAGGCATGCTTAGTTTGATGCAAATGGCTAAGACGAGCGGCGCCCTCGCCCGGCATGCCGACGCTCGCCTGCCCTACATTTCCGTGCTCACCAATCCAACCACGGCCGGCGTGATGGCAAGTTATGCTTCGCTCGGTGACATCATCATCGCCGAACCCAAAAGTATGATTGGGTTTGCCGGGCCCCGCGTGATCAAGGAGACGACGCACCAGGATTTGCCCAAGGGATTTCAAACCGCCGAATTTCTCGAGGAACACGGTTTGATCGATCAAATCGTGCATCGAAAAAAATTACGGCCGCAGATTGCGGAATTCCTGCGCTTCTTTGCGCCAGCAGTCGCGTGAATTATCGCGGGGCGCTGGCGTGGCTTTACGCCACCCAACGGTTCGGCATTAAGCTTGGGCTCGAAAGCATCCGCCGCCTGCTGGCTGCGCTGCCAAGGAACGGCGATTTCCAAATCGCCGCCGGCGGCTTAGAAGCCGCCGCTCCTCGTAAAATCATTCACGTCGCCGGCACGAATGGTAAAGGGTCCGTCTGCGCAATGATCGACGCAATCGCGCGAGCAGCGGGTCTTCGGACTGGTCTGTTCACCTCCCCTCACCTCATCAGTTTTCGCGAACGGATTCGCGTGAACGGCGAAATGATTTCCGAAGACGAGGTCGCGCGCGGTCTCACCGAAATTCGTGAACGCATTCGCAATTGGGATCCGCACCCGACATTTTTTGAAATCGCGACAGCTCTGGCGTTGCAACATTTTCAAAAGACGCGCTGCGAAATTCTGGTGCTCGAGACTGGCATGGGCGGACGACTCGATGCCACGAACGCGGTGCAATCGTCGGTCAGCGTCATTACCCCAATCGATTTCGACCACGAGAAATGGCTCGGTTATTCCATTGGCGAAATTGCGAAGGAAAAAGCGGGAATTATTAAGCCGCGCATTCCCATTGTCTCGGCGCCGCAACGACCGGAGGCGGAAGTAATTATCAGGCATCGCGCTGAGAAATGTCACGCGCCTCTGCAATTCGTTAACGACCCTTGGACGAAAACGGAAGTCGCATTGGACGGCGAACATCAAAAGATCAACGCGGCAATCGCAATAAACGCGCTGAAAGCGGCGTCCCTTCCGTTCTCGGACAACGCAATCGCCCACGGTCTCGCGTCGGTCGAATGGCCGGCCCGCTTTCAAATCTGGAATGAGCGCATTGTTATCGACGGCGCGCACAATCCCGCGGGCGCAAGAATTCTTGCGCAAACGTGGCGGGAACAGTTCGACAACGAGCGTGCAACCATTTTGTTCGCGATTTTGCGCGACAAAAATGCTGCCGCAATCATTCAGGCATTGCGACCAATCGGAAGTAAGTTCGTGTTGCCGCAAATTCGCGGCGAGCGTGCCCTGCCCCCGCATGAGCTTGCCGAAGTGATCTCTTCCATTACTCCATCACTCCCCTACTCCATCGCTCCATCCGTTGCCGAAGCGATCTCACTCGCATTCTTGCGCGGCAAACCGAACGCGCTCGAAGAGTGTGCGCAGTAGATGCGGCGCGAGGCGCGTTAGTTTCCGGCTAGCGCACGCATCTCGCGTGTCTGGCGATTGCGTCCCGCAATCGCGAACTTTTCTGGCTTCCGTTCCGGGGAGCGCGAGCTGCCAGCCCGCAACATTCGATGCGCTCGCGAATTGATGAAATCTCCGAACAGTCTCGGCAAGCTGCCGAGACTTGCAGGCTGGCAGCCTGCGCTCCCCAGACAAGACTGTTTCGGCGAGACGCCGAAACCAGCACGCGAGACGCGTGCGCTACCGAGAGTCAGATTTCAACGCGCGCTACCCTTCAATGCGCGGGAACAATGGGACCGGTTTTCCAACAACATGTCCGTCGGGTAAACCGCCCCACTTCGCATCTTCGAGACGAAAACGTTCTTCTTTTCCGCTCAACTCCATCTTCCAATTCAGTTGATCGAAAATTCCATGCGCCGCCCTCGGCAACACCGGCGAAATCAAAATCGCGAGAATCCGCAACGATTCCGTGAGGTAATATAGAATTGCCTTGAGCAAGTCTATTTGCGTTTGTTGCTTCCTCAGCTTCCAAGGTGCGAGAGCATCAATAACAATGTTACAGTGGCCAGACAGCGCGCGCGCCATTCCTAAAGCGTCGTCGATTCGAAAACATTCGAAACCCGCTTTGCACTTCACATATACGTTCGGTACCTCAATCTCCGCGAGACCCGACAATTCGGATCGGTCGCTTCCAGCCGCAGAGAGTTTCGCCAAACCAAATTGATGCGCCATGTTGAGCGTTCGGTTAAGCAGGTTGCCGATATTATCCGAGAGATCACTCTTATAACGTCCGGCAAGTCGTTCTTCAGAAAAATCTGCGTCTTTACCGACTGCAATATCACTCATCAAATAATACCTCACTGCTTCCGCACCGTACTTCTCGATGAGCGCGTCGGGATCGACGACGTTGCCCAAGCTCTTGCTCATCTTCGCGCCGGAGATGTTCCACCAGCCGTGCACGAGCAGCGTCGGCATTTGATCGTCTGGGAATCCGAGGGCGTGCAGCATGATTGGCCAGTAAATGCCGTGAGCTGGAACCATGATGTCCTTGCCGATGACCTGGAGCGCCGGCCACTTGTCCCGGAAAGTTGACGGTTGATCGTTGATGCTCGACAGGCCCGGATCGTAGCCGATGAAGCTGATGTAATTACTCAGCGCATCGAACCAAACGTAATTGACGTAATCGCGATCGAATGGCAGCTCGATCCCCCAGCTTAATCGTGACTTTGGTCGCGAGATGCAAAGGTCGCCCGTTAGTTTCTCTACCGCGTTAGCAAGCTCCGTCTGTCGGAATGGCGGGCTAACAAAATTTGGATGCGCGCGCAGGAATTGAAGCAGCCATTCTTTATGGTCGTTTAGCTTGAAATAGTAATTTTCTTCTTCGCGCTGCTCGACCTCACCCCATTCAGGACCGAATTCGCCCGCTTCGTTCCGATCTTTGTCGGTCAAAAATTGTTCCTGGCGAACGCTGTAGAAACCAACTTGCTTGTCTTTATAAATTTTCCCCTCGTCGAAAAGGCGCTGCAGCATTGCCTGCACGCATTGCTTGTGCAGCGGATCGGTCGTCGCCGCCCACGCGTCATAACACACACCAAGTTTGTCCCAAAGGGCAATGAACTGTTCGGTCACTCCCGCGACAAACTGCTCCGGTGGCACCCCTTCGCGCTCGGCTGATTGCTGGACTTTCTGGCCATGTTGGTCGACCCCGGTCAGAAAAAATACGTCTTCGCCCTTCAGCCGTTGATAACGCGCAATGACATCAGCCAGGATTTTTTCGTAGGCGTGGCCGATGTGAGGCGCCGAGTTGGTGTAATCGATCGCCGTGGTGATGAAAAACGTCTTCGCCATCGGTGCTGAACGTGCTGGAACGCTTCGTCACGCGCAATGCGTGATTTTAGTTCTCGGCTTGAAGGCACACGCGCCGTCGCGTCTCTAATTTTTGGGACTCGCCGCGGCGAGTCCCTCCAAGTTTTAATGGCATGCGGAAGGGCGCTCTTTGTCGCGCGATTTAAAATGCAAGAACAAGAGCCAGACGGCGAAAATGGCGGCAGCAACATCGAGCCAGCTGGTGTAATTCCAAATGACGTGCGCATGTTCGACCGCGCTGGGTGGACGCGATCCCTGCGGAATTAATCCGAGGCCGCTGAAAACGAGATCGATGACGATCCCGGCAAGAACCATCGATGCGTAGAAGATTCCGGTGATCCAGGCCGCGGCACGCGCCCCGTAATACTTGGCGTAAATGATGATAATCGGAATGACGATCAGGTCTGCGTAAATAAAAGAAATCACGCCTCCGAAGCTGATGCCGTGCGACCAAAGCAGACTCGCCAGCGGAATGTTTCCGACGGAACAGACGAATGAGATCATCGCAATGATCGGGCCGACCAGCGCGTTCTCGATCAAGCGAACAACAGGCGATCCGGTCTGCAGAAACAATCCTTCCCACCAATCAGGCGGTACCAGCGCCGCCAAAAACCCGGCAATCAAAAAGCCGCCAAAAATTTCTTTCCAAAGCATCGACCAATCCATGACAAATGCGTGCGCTACTCGCGTCCATTTCTTCTCCTCATAATCATGCTCATCTGCCGACCGCGAGCCGGACATAAAATGGCGCGTATGATGGAAATGATCCTGGCCTCGGATTTTCTCTTGAGCACGGACCCGAATCTCAGTGTGAAGATTTTTAGGTAAAAACAATTGTATTAGTAACCACATGATTGGGATAAGAAGAAAAGCACCCAAAATTTCCGCAAGCACAAATTGCCATCCCATCAAAACCCAAAGAACCACCCCGAGCTCGATCACCAGATTGGTCGAGGCGAACATAAACGCCAGCGCCGGGATAAGTGCCGCACCCTGTTGAATCGCACTCCGAGCCGCCGCCACCGCCGCGTAGGAGCAGGAGCTGCTTGCTGCCCCGAGCCCCGTCGCGAGCGAAACCGATTTCAAGTTCGTCTGACCAAACGCGCGGCTCATTCGCTCCTTGCTCACAAAAACCTGGAGCACACCGGAAATGGTAAAACCAAGCACGAGCGCCCAAAACGTTGCCCATAGCATCGCCAGTGCGTGATACAGACTCGGCCAGAGCCAATCCATTGCCTAACCGTCGCTGCTCCGCGCTTGCATTTCCAACATCATCGTTTACCAATTGCGCCGGCAATGGAGTTTGCCGTCCC
>QHPM01000117.1 GCA_003219095.1 Verrucomicrobiota bacterium | reverse complement strand
AACACCCGGGTCAAGAGCATGACAGAGAACAAGATTTTCCTGCCTTACACAACTCCAATTCCATGCAGCACGTTGGTGTGGACTGCCGGCACCGTGCCCAGTCCACTTATCTCTCCGCTCCCCTGCGCAAAGGAACGAGGCCGAATAACTGTAAACCAATTCTTGCAAGTCTCTGATTGGCCTGATGTCTGGGCTGTGGGCGACTGTGCGTTTGTGCCGGACATCAAAAATCCGGGGAAATCTCATCCGCCAACCGCGCAACATGCCATACGCGAAGGCAAGGTCGTGGCCCAGAATATCGCAGCTGCACTCCTGGGCCGGCCTGGAAAACCATTTTCGTTCAAGACGATCGGGTTGTTGGCCTCAATCGGTCGTCGCACCGGTGTGGCGCGCATCTTCGGCTACAATTTTTCAGGCTTTCTCGCCTGGTGGATGTGGCGGACGATTTACCTAAGCAAGTTGCCTGGCCTGGACAAGAAGGTCCGTGTGGCATTCGACTGGACACTTGACCTTATCTTTCCCAAGGACGTTTGCGCAGTGCATGACCTTTCATACCATCGTGATTTCCATCGCCTGGAATCGGTAAAGGAGGCAGCCGGAGGTAACGGCGATTACCAACCAAGTACCAGTTGAACCTTCGCCCTAGCTCTGCTGGGAGCGCTTTATTTTCCCTCGAGGATTGCGGTAATTCTCGCGTCTTACTAAATGTCGCGCTTAATTCCGGCATCATGACCGGTGCCGAGATTCGTCAAAGTTTTCTCGATTTTTTTCGCGAAAAGCAGCACGCGATTGTGCCCTCGTCGCCGCTGATGCCAGACGCGCCCAATCTGCTTTTCACCAATGCCGGGATGAATCAGTTCGTGCCCATTTTTCTTGGGCAACAAAAGCCGCCGTGGAAGCCGCCGCGCGTGGCTGACACCCAGAAATGCATTCGCGCCGGAGGGAAACATAACGACCTCGAAGACGTCGGGCTCGACACCTATCACCACACCTTTTTTGAGATGCTGGGCAATTGGAGCTTCGGTGATTATTTCAAGAAGGAAGCGATCGAATGGGCGTGGGAGCTCGTGGTCGAACACTGGAGACTTCCGCCGCAGCGTCTCTACGCCACGGTTTACAAACCCGGGCCGGGCGAGCCGAGCGAGTTCGATCAGGAAGCGTACGATCACTGGGAAAGATTATTTCGAGAGGCCGATCTCGATCCTTCGATTCACATCGTAAACGGAAACAAGAAAGATAATTTCTGGATGATGGGCGATACCGGTCCGTGCGGACCGTGTTCGGAATTGCACGTTGATCTAACCCCGGACGGCGACACGCGTGGCACGCTCGTGAACAAGGACGACCCGCGCTGCATCGAGATTTGGAATTTGGTTTTCATCCAGTTCAACGCGCAATCTGTAGCCGGGATCGCTGACCCCGGCGTCGTCGAATATGTTCCACTCGCTCAACGTCACGTCGATACCGGATTAGGTTTGGAGCGCACCACCGCAATCATTCAAGGCACAAAGAATTTCTCCGAGTTCTCCGGCACAGTCTCGAACTACGAGACCGACATCTTTCGCCCGATCTTCGACGAGCTGGAAGAACTTAGTGGCAAGAAATACCAGTCGACGCTCCCAAAACATGGAACTGCTGGCGAAAGCGATCAGGAAAAGATCGACATCGCCTTCCGCGTCATTGCCGATCACATCCGCACGCTAAGTTTCGCCATCGCCGACGGAATCATTCCATCAAACGAAGGCCGCGGTTACGTCTTGCGTCGTGTCCTGCGCCGCGCGGTTCGCTACGGGCGCACACTCGGCTTTCACGAACCGTTCTTCTTCAAACTGGTCGACGTCGTTGCCAAAACGATGGGCGATGTTTTTCCCGAAGTCCGCGCAAAACAAAAGACGATGCAGGAGACAATCCGTCGCGAAGAAGAAGCGTTTAACCGCACGCTGGATAAAGGCATCGAATTATTCGAGCGCGAACTTGCGCAGGAAAGATTAACAATCTCGGCCGCGTTCGCGTTTCGTCTTTATGATGAACAAGGGTTCCCGCTCGATCTTACCGAGCTAATGGCGCGAGAGCGGGATCTTACTGTCGATGTCGCCGGTTTTGAGAAACTAATGGAAGAGCAGCGGGACCGCGCCCGCAAAGCCCAGAAAAAGGAAGCGATTGGTGTCGAAGCGGAGAATCTGCGAGTCGCGCCAACGAAATTTCTCGGATACGATTTTGTCGAGACGGAATCTGTGATCGAAACGGTCCTGCCCGGGCAGAAGTCGACAGAATTTAATATCGTTCTCGATCGAACGCCGTGTTACGCCGAGATGGGCGGACAGGTCGGCGATCATGGATTGCTGCACGTTCCCGGGCATGATCGTACCGAAGTTGGAAAGCTTCACGTAACCGACACGCAGAAACGCGGCGACGTTTTCATCCATCGTGCCGCCCTGGCAGAGGGGCGCGCCCCGGAACCTGGCGAAGCTGTTCGCATCTCCATCGATGTCGATCGTCGCCGCGCCATCGAGCGGCATCATACGGTGACCCATCTTTTGCATTGGGCCTTGCATCAAATCGTCGCGGCAGATGCGACACAAAAGGGAAGTTATGTCGGGCCGGAGAAACTAACGTTCGATTTTTCGAGCGCAGCACTCACACCGCAGCAGAAACGCGGGGTAGAGAAGCTGGTGAATGAGAAAATCGTGCAGAATGATCCGGTTTCTTGGACCGAAGTTCCGTACGCCGAAGCGAAAAAGCGTTCCGATATCCAACAATTCTTCGGTGAAAAATACGGTGATCTCGTCCGAGTCGTACAGATCGGCGGCGACGCCAAGGCGCTCAACGGTTATTCAATGGAACTCTGCGGCGGCACCCATGTGCGCACGACGGGTTCGACGGATTGAAGCTGTCTCCGGAGCTGCGGCGCGGCAGTGGGCGAGGGAAGAGGCCGAGCGTCAGCAGAAGAAATTTGAAGTGCTCGCGCGCAAGAAATCCGACGTGGCCGCGTTGCCGGTGTTTGAAGCGGACGCGGAGAGCCCCGCGATGCTCGACCAGATCTACCTGCGGTCGGCCCATCTTGAAAAGGTCGAGGCCGACGTTCGTGAATGGGAAAAGAAAGAGGCGAAGGCGAGCGAGGCGCAATTGAAGAGTCGTGCGGCTGAGATTGCGAAGGAACTTGCGACAATTCATGCGGCGAAAGGCAAGGTCGTTGCCGAAGTGAAGGATGCCGATGCGAAATTGCTTCAGGCCGTCGGCGACGCGCTCAAGCCAAAGATCAAAGGTCCGATTTTTTTGCTCGGGGTGTCCAATGGGCGTGTCGCGCTCCTTGCCGTTGTGCCCAAAGACCTGAGCTCAAAATTTCAGGCGAACAAATTGATTCAAGAAGTCGCACCGATCGTTGGCGGCAAAGGCGGCGGGAGACCGGAGAATGCGCAGGGGTCAGGGACCGATATTGGCAAGATCGACCTGGCGCTTGCGGAAGCGGAGCGGTTGATTACGGCAACGCAACTGTAATGAAGAACGTCGTGGCAAGCGCGACAGCGAGGACAATGAGGTAAGCAAAGCCGCCGACAAAAAATTTAAAGACAGTGAAGAACCAGCCCTGCCGATAAACGCGGCGGATGGACAGGAAAACTTGTGCGGCGAAGGTGATCCAGAGCACCGCGATGATCCAGCCGGCGAAAACGCCGGGGATTGATCGACTCAAGCCGATGGTGATCAGCACGATCAACATGATCGCGAGATAAGCGAAGCTGTGGATGTGCAGGGCGTAAACGAGATGATCGATGTAAAAGATGCGTTTGCGCACGTAAAGCACCTTGAGCACGAACGCGAAGAGCGGGATACAGCAGAGCATCATGTATGGGAGGTTGCGGAACAGCGTTGCGATAAAGAGGGCCATCTTGCTGCCGTGCTCGCCCATTTTTTCTTTGGCCCTTTGCTCCAGCCATTTCTCGAATGGGTCGGAAGGCGGTTTGTCAAATTGGACGAGTGGCCCGAAGTCGCCGGATGGAGTCGGTGACATAGCGGGCGGCGGCGGCGAAGCCGTCGCTGCCGATTGCGGCGTAGCGGCGGCTTCGGGTGATGGGGATGTTTGTGCTTCCGCTTGTGTCAACGGCTTCGCGTCGAGCGCGCGCTGGACGCGGGCCTTCATCTCGGGTGACAGATTTTCCTTGTCGAGATCAGTGGCGATTTCGGCGCGGTCCTCGGCGGAGATTTTGCTCGGGTCGACATGTATCGATTTCGCCCAGTAGTTGATGACAAAGAAGAAGAGAATGCTGACGAGCAGATAAAGTCGCAACGGATGCACATAACGCACGCGGCGACCAGCCAGGAATTGGTTAGTCAAATGCCAGGGACGCACAATCAGCCATCCGATCGTTGCAAAAAATTTCGAGTCCCAACTCAGGAAGGAATCGAGAACATCAACAATGATGTGGCGAAAGGACCGGCGGTAATCGACGGCGGCTTGTCCGCATTGGGCGCAGAAAGGTCCCGCCATCGGCGCCCCGCAATTTTCGCAATAGGGCAGGGGTGGCGGCCGCGCTTTGCGCCGGCGCGAGAAGAAGCGCCGCCGCGGCGGTTCCAGCGCAGCAGTGACCGCAGCCTCTGCCGCGACAATGTGCGACTGATCGTCCATCCGATGCAGCCTACAAAATCGGCGGCCTCAGTCGACTCCGAATCGGCTTGCACCCTTCTCTAACTCAATCTTTTACTGCTCGAAAGAGTTAACATTTGAGTGTTGCATCTGCAACATGCAATTGTTGAGTCTGGTGCTTCTGATAATTTGCCGATTGCGCTCGGGTTTTGTCGATCTAGGTATGCCGGAAAACGATCGCGGCTGTTCCAAGAACCGTGCTGCCGACGAGCAAGGCGAGATCGGCGACAAAGAGCGGCAAGAGCATTAAGGCGAGCCCGCAAAGCATCGGCGTCCAATAGCGCATTCGCTTGCCGTAAGTGAAGACGACGAAACCGAACGCGCTGAAAACAACGCCAGCGACGCAGTTCAGCGAGAAGAAGTCAGGCACATCGGGCATACGCCCTTTCCGTAGCTAATCGCAGGCCAAAAAAGAGGCGCGCATAAACTAAACATTGACCGAATCAAGAATGGAATGCCACGATGCAGCGGCAATGGCTTGCGTAAACGCGCGGAACGATCGAGGCAATGAATACTCTTTTTCGCACTAAAAATCCTGATCACCTGATCGCGGAAGCCGCCAGGCCGGAACGGCAGATGAAGCGTGTTCTCGGTCCGTTCGCTCTGACCTGTATTGGTATCGGGGCGATCATAGGAACTGGAATTTTCGCCTTGGCTGGGACTGCGGCCGCAGGCGAGCAATTGCAAGCGTCGGTTTGGAAAACGCCCCTATTGAATTTCATTCAATCATGGGCGACTGACGCGCCGCTCGTGTTCGGCCGACCTGGCGCAGGTCCGGCGGTGATGCTTTCGTTCGTGGTGGCCGCCGTTGCCTGTGGCTTCGCCGCCCTCTGTTATGCCGAGCTCGCCTCGATGATTCCGGTCTCGGGCTCTGCCTATACCTATTCCTACGCAACCCTGGGCGAGATCATCGCGTGGATCATCGGTTGGGACCTCATTCTCGAATACGCCGTCGGTAACATGGCGGTGGCTGTGGGTTGGTCGGGTTATTTCGTCAGGCTTTGCGGTAGTCTCCTTGGATTAAAATTTCCGTTGTGGGCAGTGAACGACTACAAAACGGCTAATACGATTATCGACCAGGGTGGTGAGGCGCTGACAAATTATTCCTCGACGACGCTTCCGGTTATCGCCGGGCACGCCATTGCAGTCAATCTTCCGGCACTCCTGATCGTAGCGGCCGTGACCTGGCTTTTGATCTACGGAATTCGTGAAAGCGCGCGCACAAATAACGTCATTGTAGTTACGAAAGTAGCAGTCGTTGTTTTCGTGATCGCGTTTGGGGCATTCCTGATTCACCCGACCAATTGGCATCCTTTTGTCCCGACCGGCATCGGCGGCGTCATGAGTGGCGCTGCGATTGTCTTTTTTGCTTTCATCGGATTCGATGCCGTTTCCACGACGGCGGAGGAAACAAGAAATCCTCAGCGCGACATGCCGATTGGCATCATCGCGAGCCTGATCATCTGCACGCTGCTTTATGTTTTGATGGCGGCCGTGATTACGGGAATGAGAAAATATACCACTTACTTTGGCGATCCAGCGGCGGTCGCAACCGCATTCGCAGGTAAATCCTGGGCGCAAGCACTCATCAGCGCAGGCGCGCTCGCAGGTATCACTTCGGTCCTACTTGTCTTCCAGCTAGGCCAGCCGCGCATTTTTATGGCGATGGCACGTGATGGCTTGCTCCCGCAATATTTTGCCCGCATTCATCCGCGATTTCGGACCCCACACATCACCACCATTTGGACGGGTGTGTTTGTCGGCGGCGTCGCCGCGGTAGTTGATATCGGTTCGTTGGCTGACCTCACAAATATCGGGACACTCTTCGCCTTCATTCTTGTTTGCCTCGGCGTCATCATTTTGCGGCGCACCGACGCGAATCGGCCACGCCCGTTCCGCGTTCCGATGAGTCCGGTGTTTCCAATTCTCGGTGTCTTCTTTTGCTTCGTGTTGATGCTAAGCCTGCCTTTGGAGACGTGGATCCGCTTCTTTGTCTGGCTGGGAATCGGTCTGCTGATTTATTTCCTTTACGGTGTAAGTCACAGCAAATTGCGCGGTGGCGTCGACACCGGAATAACGGAAGACCAGCCGCCGCCCTTGATCAAAACTTAGATTGAGATACTCCGGGACGCGACCGAGCGCATGTTTCGCCAGGAGGTCTGATGCATCTAAGCGGTGAAAAGATTGTTTCGGCAGGCTGCCGAAACCAGCGGGCTGGCAGCCTGCGCTCCCCAGAAGAAAAAGCGAGCGCTGCGGCCAGCAATTCTGTCATCCCGAGGCGCGCAGACGCGGAGGGACCTCACAATAGCGCGTCACGTCACACAAATTTTAGGTGATTCCTCAACGAATGTGAGGTCCCTCACCCGAAAGGATTCCGGGTTCGGGATGACTTGGAGGATTGCAGTAATGACGACACTTCACCCACGATGCGAGATCTGGACGGGACCGCGCCCCTTCCTCCAAGTTAAATCAGCCACAATAAATCCGGCTACTTTTTCGCCTGTGCAGCTGCCGTCTCAGGATGTAGATGTTTGTCGAGGAACTTTTCCATCGCTTCGTAGAAGGCGAATTTGTTTTCTTCGTTGCGAAAACCGTGGCCTTCGTTCTCCTTGACCATGTATTCCACATCGATGCCGCGCTTTTTCAATCCATTTACGATCTGATCTGACTCTGCCTTGTTCACTCGGGGATCCTGTGCCCCTTGGGCGACAAGGAGCGGGGTCTTAATTTTCTGCGCATTCAACGCTGGTGAGGTTGCGGTTAACAGATCCTTATCTTTTACCGGATCGCCCACCATCTCATGAAACATGTCGAGATATGGTTTCCAGTAGGGCGGGATCGTGTTCAGAAACGTGAACAGATTTGAAACGCCAACGTAATCGACTGCGGCGGCGTAAAGATCGGGGGTGAAAGTCACCCCTGCCAGCGTGGCATAGCCGCCGTAACTGCCGCCGTAGATCGCGATCCGCTGTCGGTCGGCGATCCCTTGCTCAATCAACCATTGCACCCCGTCGCTAATATCGTCTTGCATGTTGCGGCCCCATTGCTTGAAGGACGATTCCCAGAATTTGCGCCCATAGCCGGTCGACCCGCGAAAATTCACCTGCAACACGGCATAGCCACGGTTGGCCAGAAATTGCACCTCCGGATTATAATTCCAGACATCGCGCGCCCACGGGCCGCCGTGCGGGTTTACCACCACCGGCAAATTTTTCGGCTCACGTCCCAGGGGCAGCGTCAGATATCCATGAATCGTTAGCCCATCGCGCGTTTTGAATTCGATCGCTTTCATCGGCGCGAGTTGCTTTTCTTTTAACCAGGGAGCGACATCCACAAGTTTCGTTAGTTGACCTGATTTTTTTTCGAACAAATAGCGCGAGCCTGGTGTGCGATCGTTGTTCGCCACGACGATGAATTTCTCTTCCGCTTTATCGTGGGCGGCGACGTCGATTTCGTATCCTGGTAATTTGTCTGCGAGCGTTTTGTAGATGGAGTCCGTTTCAGGATCGAAGAAATGACGCTCCAGTTTCCAGGTGTCGAATGAGGCGAAGGTCAGGACCTTTCGTTTCTTCGAAAAGGCCAGGCTATCGACATCGACCTCAGGGTTTTCATAAATGAGCTGCGTCTCCTTCGCGGTCTCGGGGTCGATCACCACGATGGCCGATTTGTCGCGGGCGATGTTCGAATTGGCGTAAATCGCGTTGTTATCGAAAGTGTAAAACTGCGGGGCGCATTGCTCGCGGAAATTCGTTGTCAGCACGGTCTTAAATTGCGCACTCTCGTCTGGTCGCGTTAGCAGGCTTGTGTTCACGCCATCGGTGGTGATCGCAGCGCGAATCTTGCCGGCGTGATCGGTGATGTAACGATCGATGTTACCGGGATTTTGCGCCGCCAGTTTAATCTCAGCCGTTGGCACGTTCAGGCGAAAAACATCGAAAACCTTCGGGTCGCGTTTGTTCATCCGGAAAAGGATTTCATTTTCGGAAACGTCTTCCAGATCATCGACCAACTCAGCGCGCACTTTTGGAAATGGCGTCAGATCTTCCACCTCGCCGCTCTTCACTTTTACCCGCTTGAGATGAAAGTTTTCATCCCCGCGATCGTCCATGCCATAAATGACGAAATCGTTTCCTTTCCAAAAGTATTCCTGAATGTCGCGCTCCTTCTCCGAGGTCAATCGACGCGCCTCACCGCCGCCCGCTGGGCGCACAAAAATGTTGAGGCGGGATTCCCACGGTTGCAGAAAGGAGATCATTTGGCCGTCGGGCGAAAGATCATAGCCGCGGCTGACCGGATTGCGGAAAAAATCGCGGACTGGAATCTTTGGCGGAACTCTCGAGATCGGCGACCGCGCCACTGTTTGGGCAGAAACAAAACCGCCGACGAGAAATGAGATCAACGTCAACAGGGTCGTTTTCATAAGAAGAGTCTTCAGTTTGACGAAACCAGAAGCCGGTTTGGCTTCAAGCTCGCGCGGCGTTCAATCACCCTTTGACTTGTCGTAGAAGAGAATGTTCAAAAGCAGAACAATCCCTGCGCCCGCGGCGCAAAGGAAAAATATAATCGCCAACCCGGGATAACCCCAGATGCGAAAATTCGTTTCCACTCGCATTAGCAGCGCTGCGCCGACAATCAGAGCTGCTATGATTAGTCCAACTGTGATCCGGTTTGCGATCTTTTGGAATCCGACGATCAATGTTTTCTCGTCGATGGCATCGACCGAGACCTTGAATTCATTATTGGCCAACGCATCGAAGAATCTGTTCAAGCGCGCCGGCAATCGTTGAAGCAAGTCTTTTACTTCGAGGACTCCACTGAATAAATTTCCGGGCGATAAAGTCTTGACCACTCGCTGTCGTAAGATCTCGACCGCATTGCGGCGAATAGATGCATTCGGATCGAACTGCGGCGCCAGGGTTCGGCCGACCTGATCAAGGTTGAGCAGAGTTTTGCCAAGCATCGTCAGCTCGGGCGGAACGCGAATCTGGCATTCGGCCGCGCATCGCGTCACTTCGAGAACGAGCCGGCCCACCTGCATTTGTTCGACTGTAGCCGTCTTTTGTTGTCCTACGATTTCGGAAATGCGGCGGCTGAATTCGGTTTGATCGAACTCACGACGGGGCTGGCCGATTTTAATCGCGATTTGTGAAGCGTCCTCGCCATGACCTTCGGAAATTGCGAGCAACAACTGCAGCAAATCTTCCTGTAAACGCGGCATGATTCGCCCAACCATTCCAAGATCAAGCAGTGCGATGCGATGATCCGGCGTCAGGAAAACGTTCCCCGGATGCGGATCGGCGTGAAAAAATCCCTCGACCAAAATCTGATTGAGATAGGCGCGAAAAAGTTCTTCGGCCAGCATTTCGCCATCGAACTCCATCCGCGCCAGCGGACTCATCTCAGTGATTTTGATGCCCGGGACGTATTCCATCGTCAGCACTCGTGACGTGCTGTAATCCGAAATCGGTGCCGGCACGATGAGGTGTGAGAAATCTTTGAGCTGTTCGCGAAAGGCCGACAGGTTGTGCGCTTCCTGCCGGTAATCGAGCTCACGCATTAGACTCTTTCGCAGCTCCTCCAGCATACGGGTGAACTCGTAGCGTTGGCCGAACTCGGTGTGGTTATCGAGAAACTCTGCGATGTCGCTCAGGGCATCGAGATCTTCTACCATCTGCTCGCGAATGTTGGGGCGCTGCACTTTCACCGCTACCGGACGTCCATCGCGCAAACGAGCAATGTGCACCTGCCCCAGGGAAGCCGAAGCCATTGGCGTTGATTCGAATTCGGAAAATGCTTTCGACATTCTGACTCCCAGCTCTGAGGTCACGATCTTCTCGACCTCGCCAAAACTGAAAGGTTCGACTTCATCCTGTAAACGGGAAAGCGCGTCGAGATAAGGACCTGGCAGCAATTCCACGCGGGTGGACAATAACTGCCCGAGCTTAACAAAAGTTGGACCCAGCTTTTCCAAATCCGCGGCTAGCTCGTCTGCTTTGGCCGCTTCCTTCGGCGTTCCGCGTTCTTCCGCCGTCAGCGTTTCCTCCAGCCCCGTTTCTTTTACCAAGTCGGAACGTCCGTATTTCGCTAATAGCCAGCCGATCTGACGATAGCGCTTCAAGTGCTGTGGTTTCAGTGAAATGCCCATCTTTTGATTGAACAATCCGTCAACGAGAATTCGTTTTTGGAAGCCGGAGTGAGGCTACGTGATGGGCCGAAGGCGGCCGCTGGAAGCGCGTGTTTCCCGAATTTTTCGCGGGCGCGCAAAGTCCGTGATCTCGAGCGGAGCGAAGCGCAGTCGAGGGATCCCCGCGCGCTATCTGGAGGGTTTCACGCGCGAGAACCCATGATTTCGCTTGGGTGAAGAGAAAACGGTGCGCTGCTCGTGCGACGAAAATAAAAGAGGCACGATCGCGCGTGCCCCTCCAATTTTCCAATTTATCTAGCGAAAGTTACGCCGCTTTCTTGTAGCTCACTTTGTCGTCGGTCTCCAGCCAATCGAACAACGGTGTCGTTTTTGGATCGAGGCCGAGCGGTTGCAATTGCTCGACGTACCAATCGCGTTTCTCTGGGTTGTAGTAAGGATTCTCTTTCAATACTTCCTCACTCCAGGCGCGCTTTTCTTCTTCGCTTTTCCGAGTGCCGTTGCGATCAACCCATTTCGCAATCTCGTCATCGCTGGCGCCGGTCTCAACGAACGCCTTGAAATCATCGCCCTTAATGCCCTTGAAACCGAAGAGCATGTTATCGAGTGGACAATCGAAATGGTATTCGCCGATGTTGCTCCAAAGCAGCGCACGGCATTTATCGATCGTGCGCCCGAGAATAGCGTAGCCGCCCACTCGCGTTTTCGGACTGCGCGGCGGTTCCTTTGTTAAGTCTTTCCCTTTTTTGTTCATAGGAAAAATTACGGCCTGCTGCACATCGCGCAAGGAATGATGAACGCGAAATACGAACCGCGTGCGAAAAGTTGGTATGGCTCAAATAAAGGAAACAATCTCGACAATCAACGATCTCATTGAAACGCTAAAGGACGGACAGGAGGGCTTTCGTCAGGCGGCGGAAGCGGTGGAAGATCCGGAGCTCAAGTCGCTCTTCAACGAGTTCTCGCTCCAGCGTTCGCGGTTTGCCGGTGAATTGCAAAGCCAGGCTGTGGCTCTCGGTGAAAGTAAACCCGAGGACAGTAGCAGCGTCGCCGGTGCGATGCATCGGGCCTGGATCAATCTTAAATCCGCGATCGCACAACGCGACGACCACGCCATCCTGGCCGAGTGCGAGCGAGGCGAAGACTCGGCGGTCAAGGAATACTTGGAGGCGATGGGGGAAGAAAATCTCGCAGGACCCGTGCGCGAGATTATTTCGCGTCAGTATGCCGAAGTGCAAAACGCGCACGACCGCATCAAGCAATTGCGCGACACGCCTGCGACTTAAGAGACGAAGTGCCCTGTTGGGCGTCCTTACTTTTGCCGCTACAATCTTGGAATGGCAAGACGACAGGTAGTCCTGGCGCTCGCATTTTTTCCAATTGCGATCGGAAGCGCCGCGCCCATTGCGCCGCCGCCGCCTGGAAAACTCTATCACGGATTTTATTTCGGCGGCGTTGGCACCGATACGCACGATCCGACCGAACACGATGTCTCGCCGCAAGATGTTGCCCAGTACGAGAAAGCGGTCGGCGCAGAGACGGCGTGGATTTACTTTTCCGATAATTGGTTTGAGTCGCGCAAATTTCCGGAAGCAATTTGTTCGTGGATTCGCCAATTGGGAAAGATCCCGTACCTGCGCTTAATGTTGCGAAGCGACGTCGATCAGCTTCACGGCGAGAAAGTCTTTTCACTCGATAAAATTATCGCGGGAGACTTTGACGACGATCTCCGGGCTTGGGCGCGCAGGGCGAGAGATTTCGGCACGCCGCTGTTAATTGAGTGGGGAACAGAACCGAATGGAAAATGGTTCAGTTGGAACGGAAAATGGAACGGTGGCGCCAAGGTTGGACCAGCGAAATACACTGCCGCGTACCGTCACATCGTAGATCTGATGCGGGCAGAAGGGGCAGACAATTTGCACTGGGTCTGGCATGCGAACTGGCTGGATCAGCCGGAACAAAAGTGGAACGCCTTCGAGAATTATTTTCCGGGCGAAAAGTATTGCGATTGGGTCGCGCTGAGCGCTTACGGCCCGACCACGCCGCGAATGGAAGACGGTACGGAAAATCTCGCGTTCAAGATGCATGAGGCATATCCTCGTTTGCTCAAAATCGCGCCCGGCAAACCAATTATCATTGCGGAGTTTGGTTGCGATCTGCACAACAAACGTTGCGATGCCGCAAAATGGGCGCGCGATGCGCTGGCGGATATTTTTTCGGAGAAATGGCCCGCGATTATCGGCTTTTGCTGGTGGAACGAGGGCTGGCAGAATGATGACCACAAGCAAAACGATACCGACATGATTATCTGGCACGACACGAATCTGACGCGTGTTTTCCGCGAAGCATTCGCTCGCGATTGCGACAAAATTCAAAGCACGCCGCTGCTGAGAAATGGCGCCGGCGGTTGACAATGAAACACATTTCCGACAAATCGGCGCAGACGGTGCAAAAATTTCTGGTTCTTTTGCTGCTGCTCTGGCCGTGTGGCATCCACGGCCAAACTCCGTCCCCAACCCCGGCCACCGACACGCTCGACAAGCTTGCGGAAGATTTTTGGAGTTGGCGGACGCGCGATTGGTCGGCAGCGGCAATCGACAAGCGTGGCCGCGACCTGAAAGATTTCGACGCGCGTTATCAGAAGATGGATGCAAGCGCCTGGCCAGTCCCACAGCAGGTTGATTACCGACTCATCGGTTCAGCCTTGTCGCGCGTGCACTGGGAGTTGGAGGTGAATCCACGCTGGAAGCGCGATCCGAATTTTTACATCGAGCAAACCCTCACCCCGATCGTGGAAGCGCTGACGATCCCCGCACCATATGACGAGGCACGCAGTCGGGAAATTTTGACGCGTATCGAAAACGTTCCGTCGATCTTGCAGCAAGCTTCTGAAAATCTCGACAAAGCGCCGGAACCGTTCGTGACCGTGGCGCTTCAAGCGCTCGAGGGTGTGCGGGAGCGACTGCGCAAAATGGCGACGTCGTTACGTCCTGTAACTACTCTCGACGAAAAGGAATTGACTGGGGCAGCCGATCGCGCGGCGGACGCGCTGGAACATTTTCGAGAAAATTTGCAAGACCGATTGCCATCGTCGCCAAAAGAAACGGCCCTCGGGCGTGATGCCTTCGTTTTTTTTCTCAAAAACGTCGCCCTCTATCCTTATTCGCCCGAACAAATCCTGGCGATGGGACAACAGGAATGGAACCGGGCGGTTGCATTCGAAAGCTATGAGAAAGAACGCAACAAAAGTGTGCCGCCACTTCAGCTCGCAAAGGATACCGATAACTGGATAAAAGATGCAGCGGTCAGAGAATCGCAGATTCGCGAGTTCCTCGACAAACACGGCATTCTCACGGTGCCCGGTTGGTTGCAGCATTACACGCTGCGGAGGATGCCAGAATATTTGCGTGTTCTGGGCTTTGGCGAAAACGACGACTTCACTTCACCGTCACGTTTGAACGAGAATTGCATTCGCTACGTCACCGAACCTTCAGGCAATCTCGGTTACTTCTGGCGCGCCACCGCACAAGATCCGCGGCCGATCATCGTTCACGAAGGAATTCCCGGCCATTATTTTCAACTTTGCCTTTCCTGGAAACACGAAGATCCAATCCGGCGGCATTATTACGACTCCGGTGCCAACGAAGGGATCGGCTTTTACGCCGAGGAAATGATGTTGCAGAATGGTTTGTTCGATGACAGTCCGCACACCCGCGAGATTATTTACAATTTCATGCGGCTGCGCGCGCTCCGGGTGGAAGTAGATGTGAAACTGGCGCTTGGCCAATTCTCGCTAGAAGAAGCGGCAAAATATCTTGAGCAAAAAGTCCCGATGGACACCCAAACTGCGCGCCAGGAAGCAATCGCTTTCGCGACGGGCCCGGGTCAGGCGCTT
>QHPM01000116.1 GCA_003219095.1 Verrucomicrobiota bacterium | reverse complement strand
AAGGAGATAGCGAAAAGCGGGAAGTAGTTAACCAGCCTTGAAAACTTTGACGCGCGGCGGATTTCCCGCACGCCGTAAAAATAATGCGCCGATTTGAAGGGAAGATGAACGTGTCGCGCAGAACGGTGCGCCAATCTGGTTCGACCACAAAAGCCGTTATGACATAAGCAAAGAGAAACAGCGCCAGCCATTTCAAAATCTTCGACGAACCAATGTGAATTGAAGCCGGTGAGCATCTCGGCGGCATCTGACATACCGGCCAAATCGGAGCCGACGTTCATTGTATTCGCCGCAAAAAGAGCAAGGGCGAAAATGAAAAGAACCCATCTTGGAAACTTCTGTTTTAGCGCGGCCGCTAAACCGATCCCTGTGACCATCCCAATTCGCGCGCACATGAATTGCACGCATCCCATGAGCGGCCAGGTAATGAACGCCGTCCATAAAAGCGACGTCCCCATCTGCGCACCGGCGATTGAATAAGTCGCAATGCCGGACGGATCATCGTCCGCCGCACCAGTGATCAATCCCGGCCCAAGAACAAAGAAAAAAGCGGCGGACGAAATTTTTCTTCGGAAGCGGTGCCGCTTCGTTCTACATCCCGGGACCTAACAAGAATGAGTCAGGAATCGGCAACCGGAATGAGCCGTCGAGAAGTTTGCGGACGTAACGAACTCCATTATCTCTTTACCATGGATCGCTCGGATCATTCGCCTTTTCGGCATGCGCACAATTTCGTTCCTGATTTCTCCGGCGCGGAACGACGCACCCGTATCGTGATCGGCATCACCGCGGTAATGATGGTGCTTGAGATCACGGTTGGTCTCATCTCGCACTCGATGGCACTGCTCGCCGATGGCTGGCACATGAGCACTCATGTGATCGCGTTTCTTATTACCGCCGCCGCCTACTATCTCTCCCGCAAGCATTCCTCCAACGCGCAATTCACTTTCGGCACCGGAAAAATTGGGGTTCTCGGCGGTTTCTCCAGCGCAGTCGTGCTGGCAATTATCGCGCTGCTGATGGCGGGCGAATCGGCCCACCGTTTATTCGTTCCGTTAACCATTCATTTTAATGAAGCGATCGGCATCGCCTCTCTGGGATTGCTGGTGAATTTGAGTTGCGCGCTTCTGCTGAAGGACGATTCGCATCATCATCACGACGGTCCCAGTGATGCAGGCGATCATCGCCATGATTTGAATTTACGCGCGGCTTACGTCCATGTGCTGGCCGATGCGTTCACCAGCGTTCTCGCCATCATCGCGTTGACTGGCGGTAAATTTGCTGGTTGGTCGTGGCTTGATCCAATCATGGGAATCGTGGGCAGCGGGGTTGTTTTCTCCTGGGCTTACGCACTGATGCGCGATACCAGCGGAATTCTCCTCGATCGGACGCCGCCTTCATCAGATCTGCCGGATGCAATCCGTCGCGCTGTCGAAAGCGATGGTGATTCGCTCATAACCGATCTGCACGTCTGGCAGGTTGGAACAGGAAAGTTCGCCGCCATCGTCTCGATCGTTGCGCATCAACCGAAAAGTTCCGATGAATACCGCGAGTTGCTTCGAGAGCAGAAGGAGCTGGTTCATCTTACCATCGAGACGCAGCATTGCCGCGAGCACGAGCCACATTTCTGAGCGACTCTCTTGAATGGGGCTGGTAATTTATTTCAGCATTGCTGTAGCCGTGGTCGCTGGCCTATGTTCCGCCGCTTTCGCGTCACCGGACGACGGCTGCAACTCATGATTAAATGAACTGGCCGCGGCCGGCGAACGCGGCTACAACGGAGGCAGCATGTTCTCAATCGGCAAATTTCTCGGTCATGACGAAAAGTTTTACGACCTTCTGGAAGCAAGCGCGCAGCAAGCCGATAGCAGCGTTCACCACCTGATCGATTTGCTGGCGAAACTGGAGAAAAGCGAGTCGTCCAGCAACCTCGACGCATTTGCCGAGACCCGCCGCGAAGACAAACGAATCACCCAGCAATTGACCGAGGAACTTTCAAAAACGTTCATCACTCCGTTGGAACGCGAAGACATCCAGACGCTGGCCAGTGCGCTCTACAAAATTCCGAAAACGGTCGAGAAAATTGGCGAACGGATTTTGATTTGCCCGGAGGATTTGCACGGACACAATTTCCGCCGTCAGGTCGAGCTACTCGATCGCGCGGCTGAAGCGGTCTTGGCAATGGTGCAGCAATTGCGCAAAGGCACGGACATTCGCACTGCTCGTGAAATGAACGCGCGTTTGCAAACTATCGAAGGCGATGCCGACAAACTCGAACTCGAGCTGTTGCGCGATCTTTATCACGGCGATTACACGCCCAAGCACATCATTTTCCTGCGCGATCTTTACGAGCTGCTCGAGAAAGTAATCGATCGCTGTCGAGATGCGGGGAACATCATCCTGCAGGTTGTTCTCAAATACGCGTAGTCGGCCTCCCCGATGATCACGTTTTTCGTCGTCGTCTTCGCGGCGATTGTTTTCGAATACAGCAACGGTTTTCACGATGCCGCCAATGCCATCGCCACCGTCGTCTCCACCAAAGTGCTGACCCCGCGACAGGCCATCGCGATGGCGGCGATTTTCAATTTAACCGGCGCGCTTCTGGGCGGCGCAGTTGCCTCCACCATCGGCAAAGGTTTGGTCGATACCAATGTCGTGACCATGGCGACGGTGTTGTGCGCGCTCATCGCTGCCTTCTCCTGGAATATTATGACCTGGTGGGTCGGTCTTCCGTCGAGTTCCAGCCATGCACTGATTGGCGGTTTGTGCGGCGCTGCGCTCGCGACCGCGCGCGGAAACTGGTCGGTGTTGAAATGGAACAGCGGGCTCTGGCCAAAAGTGGTTGTTCCGATGATTACATCGCCGCTGGCCGGCTTCTTTCTCGGCGCTCTGGTAATGTTCGCGCTGTTTGTGATCTTCCATCGTTTTACGCCGGCGGCGGTTCAATCCGTTTTCGGCAAATTGCAAATTTTTAGCGCGGCCTGGATGGCGCATTCGCACGGCAGCAATGACGCGCAAAAAACGATGGGCATCATCACCCTCGCGCTATTCACCGGAACGAAAGCGGGGAGCTTCGATCATTTGCCGGGCTGGCTGAGTTTTTTACAAACGCCCGCCTTCGCCGCAATTCCCGCCTGGGTAAAGATCCTATGTGCCATCACCATGGCGGCGGGGACAGCTGCGGGCGGCTGGCGAATCATCCGCACGCTTGGGCATAAAATGGTGAAACTTCAGCCCGTGCACGGATTCGCCGCGGAAACGAGCGCGGCTCTCATCATTCAGACTGCAAGCTTTTACGGCATTCCGCTTTCAACGACGCACGTGATATCGACCTCGATCATGGGCGTCGGTGCGGCCAAACGTTTTAGCGGGGTGAAATGGACGCTGGTGGAACGGATCATCTGGGCCTGGATTTTGACGCTCCCAGCCACCGGCTTGATCGGATTTATTCTAGCTCGCGCCGTCGCCGCCTTGTAGAAGAACTTCCTCAGTAAACGTCCCGCTTGTAACGTTTGTCCGCCTTCATTTGCTCGACGTAAGTATTCGCTTCCTCGGGGGACTTGCCGCTTTGCTCCTGCACAATCGTCCGCAGCGCCGCATCCACGTCTTTCGCCATCTTCAACGCATCGCCGCAAACGTAAAAATATGCCCCGGCGTCGAGCCAGCGCCACAATTCGGCTGCGTTCTCCTGCATCCGATGTTGGACATAAATCTTGTGCTCCTGATCGCGCGAAAATGCGCAGTGAACATAAGTAAGAATGTTCTGGTTCTTTAGTTCTTCGATCTCCTCGCCATAGTACTAGTCACCGCTCCCGCGCTGGGCGCCGAAGAAGAGCCAGTTACGCCCGCGTGCCCCGACCGCACGACGCTCCTGCAAAAAGGCCCGGAAAGGTGCGATCCCGGTCCCGGGTCCGACCATAATAATGTCGGCATCGCCCTCGGGGAGATGAAAATGCTTGGCGACGCTGGGGAAAACCGGGACAGGCTGATCATGGCAGCGCTCAGCCAGAAAGGTGGAAGCCACACCCTTACGAAGGCGTCCGTGCGATTCATAGCGAATGACATCGACGATGAAGTGGACGGAATCGGGATAAACCCGCAAACAACTCGCGACCGAGTAAAGGCGAGGCTGCAATTTCGTCAGCAGACCAACGAATTCCCCGGGCGTAAATCTGGCCGATGGATGTTGCAGGAGAAAGTCGATCACCTCCATTCCCCAGAGATAAACCTGAAGATCGTGTTTATGGTCGGGACGAAGCAATTCCTCCAGCAAGGGCGCGGCCGAGGCCCGCTCGACGATCGCTTTCAAGAACTTCGGCGTCGGCGTGGTGATGGCGTAGTTGCGCAGCAAAGCCTGACGGAGCGGGGCCGTTTCATTTTTCCCCGCTGGCACAATCTCATCACCGGTAGCGCCGAGCGCACGAATAATTTCCTCGACCAACGGCGGATCGTTTGTCGCGTAAACCGCCATCGAATCCCCCGGCTCGAAGGTCAATCCCGAACCGGTCAGCGAAATTTCGTGGTGCCGCGTTTCCTTGTTCCGATTTCCTTCATTCACCCGTCGATTAACGAGCATTTTACCGGGAAACGGATTAGTGCGTGAATACAACGGCGTCATTGCTTGCAACTACGCGGCGTGATCGCTGATGCAAGTGCCCACATCTGTCATTTCCAGCGCCGTCAAGAAATCTCTAACTAGTTACAGACTCTTCGCACTAGTCTTTCAACTCGTCGCTGGCGAAATCAAATTGACGACCCGCCTTCAATTTTAACCTGGCGCGTGTCATCCCTGCGTTTGGGCGAGGTCCCTCGCGTGCGCTCGGGATGACACGCATGAGGCGGCGATTTGCATTTTAAAGAAAAAACAGGAATCGCGGCCAGTAGTCAGAGATCCTTTGACTTCGCCGTGTTCCACTCAGGATGACAAAATACGGACTTCAAGCCCCTTGCAGCGCCAAATCGTAACGTTAGCCTCTCGCGAGCGCGTTCCGCACGCCATCACTCATGAATCAAGACGAAGCGCTGCCGGCTATTCCGCCAATTGCTAAGCCGTCGCACGATCCCTACGCCGCCTTTCGCTTTTTCAATTTCAATCTTTATATGACGGGAAATCTTCTCGCCATCGTCGGCCGCCAAATGTTGGCCGTAGCGGTGGAATGGGAGGTTTACCGGCGCACACATTCCGCTACCGCGCTCGGGTTAGTCGGCCTGGTGCTTGCGGTTCCGGTAGTTTGTTTGTCGCTGCCGGCGGGACATCTGGCGGACAAATACAGCCGAAAACATATCATCATGATCGCGCAGTTTTTCAGCGCAATCGCGTCCGCTGCGCTCGCCATCGTTTCCTGGAAACATCTTGCCATTCCGGCGTGGCCGATTTTACAGCACGGAAACGATTTATTGCGTGGGATCGCCCGGATTTTCGAGCGCCATCAATCAGCCTTCCATTTCGATGACTTCTCAGTGCCGCTGATTTATCTATTGCTCTTTGTTTCGGGGACGGCCCGAACTTTTGCCTGGGCCGCGCGAAGTTCATTTTTTCCGACACTGGTGCCGCGAGACGCTTTTGCCAACGCCGTCACCTGGAACAACAGCGTCTTTCAAATCGGCTCGGTCGCTGGCCCTGCCATTAGCGGGTTCATCGTCGCGCACGTTAGTTTTTCCTGCGTTTACATCATCGATGCCATCTGCTCTTTTCTTTTCTTCCTTCTGGTATCGCCAATTCCACGGACGCCGGTCCGGGAAAAACGGGAAGAGCAAAATACCTGGCGCAGTTTGCAGGCGGGGATGCGTTTTGTTCTGAGCAAACATGTCATTCTTGCAACCATCACGCTCGACCTGTTCGCGGTCTTGCTCGGCGGCGCGACCGCCCTACTTCCGATGTTTGCCGATCAAATTCTGCATGTCGGCGCGATCGGGCTCGGTTGGATGCGCGCCATGCCGGCGATCGGCGCATTCGGTATCGCGTTGCTGGTTGCCTACTTGCCGCCGATGAAATACGCCGGTCGCAATTTGCTTTGGTGTGTCACCGGTTTTGGCATCGCCACCATTCTCTTCGGATTGTCGCGCGCGTTTTGGTTTTCACTCGCCATGCTCTTTTTAATCGGCGCCTTCGATAGCGTGAGCGTGATCATTCGCGGCACCATCGTACAACTGGTCACGCCCGATGAAATGCGCGGCCGCGTTTCCGCGGTAAACAATATCTTTATCGGCACCTCGAATGAATTTGGCGCGCTTGAATCCGGTCTAACCGCCGCGTTGTTTGGCCCGGTTCTCTCGGTCGTCGGTGGTGGAATCGGGACCATTCTCGTCGTTCTCGGTGTGGCGAAGTGGTGGCCGGAAACGTTGAAGATTGGCCGACTGGATAAAACCTTGCGCTAGGATCAACATCTCCTTATGAAAATCGCCGCTGCCCAAATTGCCAGCACCCCGGGAGATCTGGAGGCGAATCTGCGCACGATTAACGATTTCGCTTCTCGTGCGAAAGATTCCGGTGCGGAACTGATCGTCTTTCCTGAAATGATCGATACCGGCTATTCGATGCCGGTGATTCGAAAGCACGCAACCTCCTGGAAGGAAGGCGCTGTCCCGCGGCTTCAAAAGATGGCAAAGCAACTTTCGCTTGCAATCATCGCCGGCGTTTCTGATCGCGACGGTCCGCGCATTTATAACTCGCAGGCTTTCGTCGATGCTGGTGGCAACATCCGGGCGAAATATCACAAGACCCATTTGGTGACAGCTGCGCCGTTGGACGAGCGGCCGGTTTTTACTGCAGGCGACGATTTCGTCAGTTGCACACTCGACAAGTTCAATCTCGGCCTAACGATTTGTTACGATCTTCGATTTCCCGAAGTTTGTCGCGCCCTCGCGCTGGAACATGGCGCGAATGTGTTCGTTAATTCCTCGGCCTGGCCATTCCCGCGCCTGGAACATTTACGGATTCTGGCGCTGGCGCGTGCGACTGAAAACCAATGCTACGTCATTTTAGCAAATCGAGTCGGGACAGACGACGGAGTGACTTTCTGTGGTACGTCAGCAATTATCGATCCTTACGGTGTGATTGTTGCAGCCGCCTCCGCCGATCGCGAAGAGCTGATTCAAGCTGAGATTTCAGAAGACGTAATCAATTCCGTTCGCAGCCGCATGGCCGTATTCGATCATCGCCGGCAGGATCTGTATTAGAGAACGTCAGCCATTGAATAAATGATATCGCCACGGCGACGAAACAAGCCGGGTAGGCGTCGCCTGTAGCGTCTCGTTTAGACGTACTTTAGGGCTAAACCCATAGTGGACCTTCGCGTCCGCCCGACGTCATTTGAAACCGGTCAACACAATCCCGCTGTTAATGCAGTAGATGTATATCAAACGGGCTCGAGGTCGGCCGATATTCCGGCAGGGAGCTTTGAGACATTGTAAACCGCACTTGAATATTGATTTCTTTCCACCTCCCGGGCTTCCAACGCCAGCGTGACAATGCGGCCACGGCACTTTCGTCGAGCGCCTTAAACCCCGTTGACTGCAGTACGGACACGCTAACGACAGTGCCAGTAGGTAGGTCAAGTGTGACACGGAACCGGCCCGCGCCTACGCGGTGGAGTGCGCGCTCTTGAGAAGGGTATTCGGGCCGCGATGTGCGAAGCAGATCCGCAACCCAGGGTGCCTGTCCCTTCGGATAATCGCTTGAACTGTGCTGAACTCCCGCCGCATCTACAGCGGTAGTTGGCGGGCTCGGCATCGGTTGCGGTGGTAACGTCTGGCAGGCACTAAGCAACGCACACTGAAGTGTCGCGACCAGCAGGCAGCCTTTTGTTATATACCGAGGCGCAGCTTTCACCTAACGAGGAATGGAAGAGAAGCTACGTCTTTCTTTACGGAGGTGCTCCATCTGATCACCTTGCCTTTTAGGTTGCCGCCCATGCAAGACAGAGTCATGGCCGACGCTCTTGCCAGAATTGCTTAGCCAAGGCAAGAATGATCCGCGCCTGCAGCTTCACGGATCGCATCGGGATCCCTCGGCTTCGCTCGAGATGACCGTTAGAACGCGCCATGCAGCGCAATCATTCCATAGGGCGCACTGCTATCTTCGTGGAAGCGGATATTGGCGCGATAGAAGTCGAAGTTGCGATATGGTTGATAGCCGGCCTCGGCATTGACGGACAGCCAGCTTGTAAGCTTCCAATCGATGCCGCCACCGGCTCGCACTTCGCTATAGGTCAGCACGGCATGATTCAACCTGGGAATTCCATGGTCGCGACCGAAATTATCGCTCACTCGGAAATTTGTTTCCTTCAGAGTCGCCCCGGCATACAAAGTCAGGTTCTTATTCCATTCGAATTCGAGACGCGGTGTCGGTAGAACCGCATTGAGCACCCAGTGAGGTTGAAATTTCCAGCGGATGCCGCCGCCGGGAATGACGGGAAACTTTCGTTCTACGTCAATGCTGACTCCAACTACGAACTGCAAATCAGGATTATAAATATAGGTACCGCCGACCTCGAACGGCATGTTGAAATCGGTCGATCCGGGCCGGAAAGCTTCGCTATAAACGCCGGGAGTAGCTTCCAATCTAACGAGAATGGAATCGGAGAACTGAGTATCGATTCCAGCGACAACGGCGACGGATTGGAGTGTATTCGGGAGAGGCGCATTTTTGCCCAAGCCGAAGGAGAATTGTTCGTATTCGAAGCCGAGTCGTAAGACGCCGAGCTTCACCCGCGGAGTAAGAATCAAACGAAGCAAGGTGTCACTCTCATTGAAGTCTTCCACGCGATGGGGTCCTCGGGCCACACTGGCCTCATCAACATAAGTTTCCTCAAATGAATATTCGCCGGGCCAAAAGTCACTCCCGAATGAAGCTGTGGCCGCCGTCAGAAAAATCGCGACCAGCAACTGGCGGCTGAAATTGCGCGGCATCACGATTCAGTGCCCACTTTGCCTGCGGAAAAGCGCGATGGATTTGGCGATATCCTTCATCATTGCCGATTCCGAACCGAGTTTTTCGACGCCGTGTAAATCAGCGAGCGAAGCAGACGAAACCATGTCGCCGCGCCAGATGAGGGTGTGCGGTTTGCCATTCACATCCACCGGCCACATTTGATGCATAGTCAGCGTCACGTAGAAGCCGCCACTGGCGTAATAAAAAGTATCGGCGGCCTGGACATTTCCGCCGGTGTTACGCGAATAGAAGGCGCCGAGTGTGGCGGCCGCAAGGTCATCGGCATTTAGCAGTTCCCAATACAAGTCCGGTTTGAGCGATCCAGCGCCGCGGCCGATGCCGGTGCTATCGAGCAGACCCGCGAATTGCTTGCGGATTTTGCCTTGCTCGCGAAGCAGACCATTCAATTCATCGCCAGGTCGCACCGCTGGGCCGGCGTGATCGTAGGGCGGCTGCGCGGAAGTTCCGCCACTGGAAAAGGCGCGGGCACGCGCAACAAGAATGCCAATCCAGAAATCGCCGCCGGCACCCGAAAATGCGCCATTACCTCCTTTCCACTTCGCTGATTCCTCGCGACTGAGCTGCAATTCATTTGCCATTTTGGTAGTCGCGTTTACAAACGCACGCACCGGGGCATTATCGGGAGCGTTTTTGAGCTTGGCAAAAGCAGCCTCGCTTGGCGAACCGGAAAGATCACCGTGCAGATAAACTTTGGATTCGTGGTGCTCGGTCGGATTCCAATTACGCATTGCTTCCAAGTGTTGCGCGGGCGAGCCAGGCATAACGTAAACGCTTTGCACGGAGAGGAACCGCGGATTGTTCATCGGTGGACCGTGCGCCGTTTTCGCGTCGCTTTTCGCTAATTGCGCCAGATCGACTTTATCGAAAATAGAGAAGCTGCTCAGTTCCGAAACCGGATCGGCCGACACGACGCCGATGCCGGCCGAAACGATCAGGGCAAAACAAAGCAGGGAGCCGTTTCTCATGCGCACACTTCTAACGGCACGTCGCCGGGTTGCAAATCTTGCTCTGCCATCGCAATAACGTTTCGCAAATGAATGAACCGGTGATCGTGCTCGACAAGCTGAGCAAGCGTTTCGGCGACGTTCAGGCCGTGCGGGACGTTTCCCTCGTGATTGCAGCCGGGACGATCTTCGGATTTCTCGGCGCCAATGGTGCAGGCAAGACGACTACGATCCGGATGTTGTGCGGGCTGACGCATCCGACTGGCGGAAAGGCGACGATCTCTGGCCACGACGTATGGCAGCAGCGCCAGTTGGTGCGGGCGAAGTTCGGCTACGTTGCGCAACGTTTCAGTTTGTATCCCGATCTGACGGTTGAGGAAAATTTTCGCTTTTTTGGCGGCGCATGTCGCGTGCCGGTTACGCAATTGGAGGAACGAATCGCGAATTTATTGCGCCTGGCCGATCTCGAAGAAAAACGCGACACTGCGGCCGGGAGTTTATCGGGAGGTATGCGGCAATTACTCGCGCTTGGTTGCGCTTTGGTACACGACCCGCCTCTGCTCTTTCTCGATGAACCGACATCTGGGCTCGACCCGGTGCACCGTCAACATATTTGGAATTTGCTCTATGATTTAAGTAACGGTGGAAAAACAATTTTCGTCACTACCCATTACATGGATGAAGCGGAGCGTTGCACCGAGGTGGGTTTCATCGAGAGCGGCCGCCTGCTCGCCAAAGCGCCGCCACGAAATCTGAAAGCGAGCTTTCGTACCAAGTTGCTTGAGATCGATGTCGATCCGTTGATGCCAGCGCTGGTCCGGCTGCGAAATCTTCCG